>CAZABW010000003.1:0-84114 GCA_964483655.1 uncultured Candidatus Izemoplasmatales bacterium | reverse complement strand
GAAACATCGAGGATTCAACTTCTTGGCCCCATGTCCGAGCCTTTTCAAACCCTTCGTCAAACGAGTTCATTTCCAATGGTAGAAAGAAAAATCGAGATAATTTAGGGGTTATCGCTTGAATCGATTGTAAGAACAATTCATAATCCATATCCGGGTGACTCCCATTCGTCAAAGGAGTTACCAATCCAAACTTGGGATGAAGATCGAGTTCCTTTTGGAGGGCTGATCTAATCATCCATTCCAACAAAGGAGTTAGTTCGCGCTTGATTTCTGAATACATAAAATCAAGTAATTCCTGGTGAGAGTGATTTTGTTCTTTCCGACAAAGAAAAGCACTCTTCTCACAAAGATAACACCGTCTTGGTTCGCTTCTAGAATAGGGTTTGGCTTGATTGGAATCATAGACATCACAATCGATGAAACGCCCTAACGGACTGTTTTCTAACTCAATCATTGCTTGTTTGGTCTTTAGACCTTCAGTGTTCGAGGGAAAGACCAATGTCGGGATTTCATGATTTAAGACTTTTAGGAATTGATAGCCTTTTTGGGTCAACCGTTTCGAAAAAATACGGAGTAGAAGATGACTAATCGGCTGTGTCTTTTTCGGACCTGGCACGTTGACTTGCATCACAATGATGCTTGGAAACTGGGAACGCAATGTTTCAATCTGGGCTTGGATACCTTCGAGGGAATCAATCATGTTTTTTCCCCATGGCGATTTGTTTTAACAGTCCTCTTGTCGCTTCGGGTACGAGTAAGAGTGCTTCTTCCAACCGACCTTCTTTGATACATTTCCTGACCCTTGAGGCACTAATGACATCGCCCGATTGAAGGAATCGTTGGATGACTACCAAACGATCCCCAAGAATCGTTTGTAACGTATGATTATATAACACCATCACCGGTTCAGTTTCGGTACCGATATAGCGCTTTTGTAAATGGAGAATAGGCATAAAGTATTGCTTAAACAACAATACATCCAAAATTGCATACGCTTGATCGCGCTCTTCTACGGTTTTCAAAAAGTAGCTTGGAAAGGTAAGAGCAGAAACAATATACTTACTGGATGGTAGCATTATCACGTTTTGAAGCGAACTCACCGCAAGATATAACAAAGCATATCGTTCTTGGAATGTGAAAAATGACCGATCTTCATCAACGACAAAGACAACGAGATAGTCATGGCGTTTGCTCGCGTACTCGATTAAACCAAAGTGTCCGAGAGTAACCGGATTACAATTCACGACAATCGTTCCTAAGTTCAAGGTATCTATGGCTTGGTGGGTGAATCCTTCAATCGTTGCCTTCATCCCTTCTAGGGTAGCGTGGATTCCCGATGTGCCTCGTTCTAAAATGGCACTGTTTTTCGCTTCCACCAAACAGGTAAATCCAAGTTGTTCAAATACCGGGATGTAGATGGCTTTCGTAAAGACTCGCGCCGAGGAAAATCCCGCAGCGTAAATCACCTTCATTGCGTGATCGACGAGTTGAGTCGCGTATTGATTGCCTTGATAATCAGGTAAAACCGCTAAATCTTTGATAATATCTTGAGAAACCGTTATCGTCGCTACGATTTGATTTTGATCTTCCAAATAAAAAGAGGTCGAGAATGCTGAATCAAAAAGCAAATCAAATCGTGCTAAAAACTTCTCGATTTGGTTCTTTTCTTCTAAAAGAATTGCTTGTTTGATCATCCTCTTCACCTCACTAATATTGGTATAGGGTGTCTAAAACCGATCCGTCTCGGTAAATGACAAAACCGATAATCGATTCTTTATGGGGGAGTTCTTTGGGGATGCCGGTGAGTTGATGTTGCAAGTGGTATAAGTCCTCCATGGAGAATAGGGGTAAGTTAGATCCTTGTAACCGTTGAACTAAATCTTGCCGTTTGGGGTTAATCGCTATCCCTCGTTCACAAACCAGAATATCAATACTATCTCCGGGTGTGGTGATGGTCGTTAGACGCTTTTTTATAATTGGGAGCCGAGACCGTATGAGTTGTGTGGTAATAATCGCCACCTTCGCTCCCGCTGCAGTATCCGCATGTCCTCCCGATCCCCCGATAATTTTTCCAAAGGAATCGGTTGTGACATTGACATTAAAATCTAAATCAATTTCGGTCGCTCCTAAAATCACAAAGTCTAAATCATTGATAATCGGATTGGGGTGATATGGATTTGCATACTCAGAAGCGGACATGGCATAGTGATTGGCGTTGTTTTTCACAGATAACGCCGCATCCAAATCAAAACATTGCACGTCATACAACGCTTCCACCAAACCGGCCTCTAACATCTCCACATAGGATTTCGTAATTCCACCGGAAGCGAATCTTGCCGTGATTTTATTTTGAATCATGCGTTGTTTGACAAACTCGGTAACAGCTAAGGAAATGCCTCCAGCCCCTGTTTGCATCGAGAAATGGGGGCTAATCATGCAGAGTTCATCGAGTAAAGCAACCGTTTGAGAAGCAATCTTCAACCCAACTGGATCGCGGGTTAACTTGGTTGTTCCTGAAACAATTCCTTCGGCTTCGCCAATCGAATCCAACACTAACACATAATCGACATAAGAAGCATCAAAATCAATCGCTTGAAGGGAATCAAGAATGGTATCTGTGACTAATACAACGGTTTTTGCGTATTCTAAATCACTGATGGCATATCCTAATGTTCCACACGCATTTTTGCCTTCTCGACCGGTACCGTTGCCTTGTTTATCAACGGCAGGAGTGGCTAAAAAGGCAACATCGATGGCAATCTCACCCCATTCAATCGCACGAGCGCGCCCCCCATGGGTATGCATATAGAGATAATCGGATAAGTATTTTTGATTCACTAAACTTGCAATCGGACCATTTAAGTAGTTCGTATGTATCGTCTTCACCTGACGATTCCGGATTAAATCATAGAGCCCGTGGTAGGTTGGAAAAATCGAACTTGGGGCGATGGTTAAATCGGTCAGGTTTCGCTTGATCAGTTCGCTGCAAACGGTATTAATGACTTGATCCCCACTCCGTAAATGATGGTGAAAAGAAAAACACATGCCATTTTTTAAATTGAGATGACGCATCAATTCTTCAATGGTATAGACAAAAACAACGTGCTCTGTCTTCACTTTTTTGGCTATGGTTTGATGAGGATGATTCTGATAGTCATGAACTGAAACAAAGGGTTTTTGATGGTCAAGGATGTCCCGTGAAAGACTATTTTTCATTGGATTCCCTCCACAAACCGAGTTGTTTCGCTTCTTCAAGAAGGTGTTTCGCTCGTTCATAAATGGGTTTATCCACCATTTTGCCATCTAAGGAAAACACACCTTTATTTTGTTTTTGATGTTCTTCAAACGCTTTAACGATTCGTCTAGCCTGAAAAATCGCTTGTTCAGAAGGAGAAAAAACGGCTTGAACGACAGCGATTTGATTCGGATGAATACAAGCCTTTCCACTCATTCCCAGTTGCTTCGCTAGAAGAGCATCTTTTCGTAAGCCAACTTCATCAAACGTATCTGTAAAGGGGGTATCGAATGCGTCAATGTTAGCTGCTTTACACGCCATCGCAACGAGACTCCGAGCAGTGAAGATTTCCCATCCTTCTCTGGTGCGTTCGATTTGCATCGATTGAGCAAAATCTTCCCCACCAAACAAGATTCCTTTTACGCGTGGTAAAGTAGCGATGGTTTGAACTTCCAAGATTCCTTTGGGGGATTCCACCAAAGGAAATAACAAGATGCTAGAATGAGCATCAAGCGCATCGATTTGTTGATTCACGTAGGACACACTCTCTATGGTAGCTTTGGGAATCATCAAACCATCTGGTTTCGCTTCTAATAAAGCCGCTAAATCGGCTTGGAACAGGGAGGTATCTACGCCATTCAATCGAACCAAACGTTCGATTTTGGTATGTTCAAAGGTTTTTAATGCTTGTACAACTAAGGATCTCGCCGCGTCTTTTTCATCGATACTAACGGCGTCTTCCAAGTCAAAAATGACGCAGTCGCAATCAAAGACATCGGCGTTATTTAGAATTGCGGGGTTATTTCCTGGTAAAAACAATAAACTACGTCTCATGATAATACCTCTCTAGAGCGGTCCGTAATCGTGCTTCAATCGTATAATCAAAGGCCCCTTTATCGGTCAGTTTGACATGAATAAGGGGATGATTGAATTCATGTAATACATTCACAATCACTTGTTCGATTTGATCATGGAAAAAGACATCGACAACTGAATCGATGGTATACGTACATGCACTTGCTTCAGTAATTTCAACGAAACAATCACATGACGCAAAGGATCCACAAAAAGAACGCTTCATGAGACCTCCTTTTTATCGAGAGTTCGCTAATGCAAGCACTCGATTCATCACGTTTTTGACAATCATATATCCATCATCGACTGACATGCCGGGTTTTGCTAAACATTGTTTCGCAAAACAAGCAATTGCGATGTTCGTCGTCGCTTCCGCAGAAATATTGGTTTCATTGCAAGTCCCACCGCAATAAGAACCGACTTGTTTCTCATTGCAATAAAGAATCGCTTCGACGACATTATTAATGCCCCCTAAATCAGGGGTTTTGATTTGTAACATATGACCCGCTTTATGGTCAGCGAAGTAGCGAATATCTTCTAAAGTATTACACCATTCATCCGCTACAATTTCTAAGCGGGATGAAACTTCATCCATTCGCTTGGTTAGTTCTTTTAAGGCTTGCATCGTCCCTTCCCGGTCACCCGTGTCAATCGGACCTTCAATCCGAATCGCAAATGGTTTAGCGGCTTCTTCTAACTCGAGTAAATAGGAAGTAATTTTGTCATAATCATTGTCAAAAGCAATGCCTATGGTTCCATAGACATCGATATGGAACACAGGAAGGTAATCGAGACGATTGCGTTTCGCTAAAATCCGGTTTCTTAACCAAATCACATATTGTTTTAATAATTCACCATTGCGTCCTAACTTTGTTTCGACGTTATTAATCAACGCATGGGGTAAGACATCGGCTTCTTTTAAAATCATTTTATCGACATTCACATACCGGTCATCACCACTTTGCGTGAAAACAGGGACTGCATCATACTTTGTTTCATGAATGCCATATTCTTTCCGAATGACTTCTGCCGGTGTGAGTTTGAAAAACATCGCTGCGGTGTTTAAAAAGGCTTGGCTTAACCCATAGCGAATCGCGGTATGTAATAGCTTTCCATTGACACTCATGTGATCATATTTTTCGGCTAAACGACGAAAGCCATCAAAGTCTTCTTGAAGTATTAATGGTACGATTTCTTTTTGTAGAAAGGGAATGAAATCATCACTTAAGAACAGTGGGTCCCGACCGCCAGTGCCTGAATATTGCACAGCCGCACAGTCCCCAATACCAACGGTTCCATCTTCTAACACGATCTGAATACTAATCGCTTCGCCTTTTTGACGAACGCCACTAAACCCTTGGGTTTTGGGGTCTCCAAGATAGAAAAACCCATCTTGAGTTGCGCCTTTCTTTATCGCTACTTGATCATCAAAATAAAAACCGGTATACGATTTACTAAGTAATACATTCTTGATTTTCATAGGGTCTCTCTTTCTTATCTGGGGCGGCCAATTAAGTGACCGGTGGAAACAGCATAAATGTCATCGACGGTCATTTGGAAGGAAATCGGGCGACCTTCTTGGTCTGCTCGACGTTGAATGCATTGTTTATGGAAAAGTTTAATGTCTTCTGTAAAGGCAAGATTGCCAAACTCCAAAATCCGAATCGCACCTTCATCATCTCGTGCTGGTAAGATTTTTCCAGCATTCACTTTTGCAGGTGCGAAAGGTACGTCAATCAATCCTTGTTGGAAGGCTTTCACAACCCCTTGAGCTAAATCCCCTTCCCCAACTGCATAAATCGCTTCCATTAAGCAGTTGACTTCGGATTCAATCTGTTGCTTTTCTTGGCTGAGCTTTTCACTAGAGGGATACATTTGGTCTTGTAACAAGGTCACCACAAAGCGACTGGCTTTGATGCCTTCGCCGTTGGCTTCCATGGTTGGAATCCCAATCGATTCATGGGTTGTTTTGGTAATCATTTTGGTTGCTTTGGACATTGCAGCAGTGGTGGAAGATAACGAAATTAATGCGGTTGCTTGGGCTTCTTCCCGGGGGAAGCCACCCATCCATTGATGGAACACGGTTGTAACGACCACATCATGATAGCCATATTTATGTAAGTATTCTTCGGTTTGTTTTTGTAAGGTTTGAATGGCGGCGACATCTTGGGTCATATTGCCCCCCATGCCATAGCCAACAGTAATGTTTTTAACTCCTTGTTCCGCTGCGAGTAAGGCTTCACAAATCGCAACTGTATTCGAAATACAAGGAGGAACAAGGGTTCCAGTTAAGGGGCCATAAGGTTCCCGGTTAATCTTAATACCATGTTCTTCATAGTATCCGACTAATCGATCACAATATTGCCAATGGCGAATGGATGTCTCTAAAGGCACATGTTTGGCATAAGGAATATTGTATGAAATACCTCCACCTTCATTGGAAGTCCATCCCGCTGCGTGAATAATCTCTGCGAGTAGTCGCGCATCTGGGGTTCCATGGCGGGCTTGGATGGGAACGTTCACCGATTCCATGACCCAGCGACATTTCTCCACGCCATGATTCACGACTGGAAATCCGTTGAGAAGAGCGCGGTTCAAGACTTCACTTTCGCGAATGCCTTTTTCCGCTTCCATATAACGGTTTTGACGCGTGTAAGAATCAATCGTTGAAGGAACAAAATCAGCGCCGGATGCTTCTAAATAACGGAGTAATTTAATGTGTTCTGCGACAACCGGAACCCCGGCACGTGGTTGAACAAGTGTGCGTCCTTGAGATTTCGCTTTTTCGAGTTTGATCGCAAAATTTTTATGCTCGGGAAGGGACTTTAAAAAGGGAATCGATACAGAGAAATCAAGCAAGGGGTCGCCACCGGTGACCCAACTTGCTAAGACTTTCTTCCGTTCTTCGAAAAATTCTTCTAAGGTTAATTTCTGATTACGTAGTTCCATGGGCACCAATCCTTCTATAAGGGGAGTAAATGACGTTTCATGATTTGTAATGCTAAGACAGGATTTATTTCCGATAACAATCCCATCGCTGCGAATAAGTAGTCTTGATCTAGCCAATACTTTGGACTCGCGGGACGTAATTCAAACGGACGATTGGGGATTGGTAGTACGGCTTCTAAGATTGCTTTTGGATGGGGAGAGCGAATTAAGACACCACCCGTTCCAATACAATGTTCAATTTGAGATAAATCTTTGCCAGTTTGATTAAAGACTTTACCTAGTGGCGTATACACTTCTTCCATTTTACCCGCATGACGGGAACAAGCTAAGTCAACACATTGACTCGCCAGTAAAGTATCTACTACTTGATCTTTTTGGGATAAAGGAATGAAGTCGGTGTGTTCATGACGATACCTGACTTCCGTTGCTAAATCGATTTGATGCGTGGAGTTCAACCGAGCCACTTGTTCTTTGGATAATGCGGATAAAATGCCACTGGCAGAATATCGCATTCCTAAATCGCCTTCTACGGTTCGTTTTGCAAAGGGCTCTTCCATGCCGTGTAAAACGACATCGCCCCTTCTTGTGGGATGGGAGATAGAATAAAAGTCTGTCGTTGCACCACCAATATCAACTAATACTAACTCCCCGATTCCTGTTTCATCCAAATAGCCTTTTGAAAGCAGTTCAGCCGCTTTTAAAACGGCTTCAGGGGTCGGTAAAATGACTTTATCAATCGTGGATTCAATCGCTTTAATGCCTTTGGCTTCAATGATTTTTTCTAAGAAGAGTGACCGAATCCGATTTCGTGCTGACTCAATATTTAACTGATTAATCTTAGGCATCACATTGTCTGCGAAATACCCATCGAGATGATACTTCTCAAAAATGTCTTTGATTTCGTCTTGACAAGATTTATTTCCAGCATAAACAATCGGAATCGCTACACCCATTTCCCCAAGCATGTTGGCATTAAATAGAACGCATTCACTGTTTCCACCATCCGCGCCCCCCGCTAAGAGGATGATATCAATCTTTTTTTCTTGGATTAAGCGTACTTCACTTTTATTTAAGTGATGACTAAAGACTAAATCGACTTTCGCTCCAGCCCCTAGACAAACCCGTTTCGCTGCTTCGACAGTTAATTCTTCCACTAACCCAATCGCAGCCATTTTTAAGCCACCCGCCGCGGAAGAACAAGCAATGATTTCATCAAAATGCGGCTTGTAGCCAAGCCGCTCGTGAAGCATATCCAAAGCATGTTGATACCCGATGGTGATATCTGTCTCTACGGTTGTATAGTGTTGCGACGTAGCGATGATATCACGTACTTCGGTGGATACTGCTGTTAATTTCGTAAATGTTGATCCGAAATCAATAAGCAAATAGAGCGCCATACTACTCTCCTAAGTCCGTACGAATGTCAGCTAAAGCCTGATCAATGTTGGTTCCTGGGGCGTAAACGCGGTTAAATCCCATCGCAAAAAAGCGTTTCCGAACTTCATCAAAATCTTGTTTTCCAACGACAATATTCCCACCAACATAGAGTAATATATTGGGAATGCCGGCTTCCACACATTTATCGCGCATGCCTCGACAGTCGATTTCACCGTGACCATAAAGCGAAGAAACCATGATTAAATCGGCATTGGTTTCGATGGCCGCATTGATGAAATCTTCTTGAGATGAAAGCACGCCGATGTTAATGACATTATAGCCGGCATTATTTAACGTATATTCAATAATCTTGTTTCCTACTGCGTGAACATCGGCTCCAATGACGCCGATTACAATTGATTTCAATATAAGCTACCTCTTTGTTTGTAAGCGTTTTTATAATAATATTATAACACAGCGGATTTTGGCTTTCAAAGACTATTTCACAGACCCACTAAAAAAGTATTATACCACTTTACTATAGTAAAAGATACCACCGTTTCGCTTGATTCGATTCATTTCAGAGACGATTTAAAAAAAGAACCATCTTCCATCGAAAGAGATGAAGACGGTTCAAAGATTATTATTCTAAGAATGAACGAGCGAGTAAAAAGAGATAATCCGAACAACGATTTAAGAAGATGAGTGGTTTATGTAAATCCTCACGTTCTGCTTGATCGCGAAATCGAATCACTTGTCGCTCACAGCGACGACACACCGCTCTCGCTACATCAACATAGGCTCCGGGAAGTGTCGATTCACTACCAGGCAAAACAAACCGAGGTTCGAGAGGTTTTTTTTGAAGCATCATTTCACCTAAGGACTCGAGCCAAGCAATATCTTCTTCTGTTACTTTCGTTAGTTTTTCATATCGAGAAGCGTCGGTTTTTGGATTTGTAGCCAGTAAGGAGTTAATCGTTTGTAAGATTCGTTGAATTTGCATCAAATCAAGTTCTTGCGTATAGTGATAACACAATCCTAAATGGCTGGATAACTCATCCATTGCACCGAGCGCTTCAAATAACAAATCAGTTTTCTTCAGGGTTTCAGAAGAATAATTTTGGGTGGTGCCTTTATCTCCGGTCGTCGTGGAAATATTTCGAATTAGGGGTTCGTTTTTCATGGCGTCTACCTCTCTGGATGGAATCGTTAATCAAATCTTGTTTAACATATTGTATCAAATATCGGTTCGAGAAAAAAGCAGAAAACCTCAATGTGAAAAAAAACTAGCATGGGCTAGTCTT
Source organism: uncultured Candidatus Izemoplasmatales bacterium (assembly GCA_964483655.1). Classification (GTDB taxonomy): domain Bacteria; phylum Bacillota_I; class Bacilli_A; order Izemoplasmatales; family Hujiaoplasmataceae; genus JAUXXX01. The sequence continues at coordinate 74,394 of CAZABW010000003.1, read as the reverse complement.
TTTTCACTTCCGACTCCATATGAACCACCAATTGGGGAAATGGAATTTGGACGCCTTTTTCATCAAAAAGTAGTTTGATAGCACGGTTTAAATCCCGAGTGACTTGATATTTCTTCATTTCTGGGGCTTTCGCAACGACACGTAAAACGACGCTGGATTCTCCTAACGATTGAACCCCGCGATACGTTGGGCCTTCCTGAATGTCTGGAATTTGGTTTTTGATGTCTGGTAGAGCATCTAAAATGACTTGCTCGACTTCTTTTAAATTCGCTCCATAACTAACTGAGACATCGCAAATCGCTAAAGATAAATGAGCTGAGGTGTTGATGGCTCCTCTAATATCTGAGTTATTGACGATTTTAATGTCCCCATTCAAATCTTCAAATCGAGTGGCTCGAATCCCGATTTCAATCACCGTTCCTCGAAACGAATCAATCTGAATGACATCGCCCACTTGAAATTGTCGCTCAAAGATTAAGAATAAACCACTAATGACATCCTCAATTAAACTTTGTGCTCCAAAGGATAATGCGAGACCTAAAATCCCAGCACCAGCTAACAACGTTTGCGTTTGAACTCCCCAAGCAGCAAGAATCAAAAATACCATAAGAAGTACCGATCCATATTTAATGATGGAGGAAAATAAAGCACCGACGGTTTGGGATCGTTGTGATTTGTTCGTGGTGATTTGAATGAGAAATTGAATCACTTTCGCAATCAACCAAACAAAGAAAATAATCGTCGCTGTTTCCAAAAGTCTGACATAATTGTCCACAAAAAAGCCAAAGAGATTAAAAAATTTGCCAATGCTTTGATCTACCACTTGAGAAAATAACGTATTTGGAAACAAGACACTTGCTAAAGAACTCGCAATCAAAAGAAGTAAAATTAACACCAGTAACCCGATCATCCAGATTCGTTTTGACCGACTCATTTCCTTCCAATGTTTCATTCGTAAATTCCTTCCTTCCTGGTTAGTTCAACCATGAAATAACTGACTTCATTTTCAAGGGCTATCGTAGCGACAATCTGCATTTCATACGCACCTACCGATGCGTTTGGAACCTGAATAACGGCTTTCATCGTTCCATCCACTTGTTCTTGCAATACAAGGGAGGCAAAATAGTGTTGATTGGTTTCAAGAAAGTGGATCATGACTTGAGTTTCCTGTAACACTGAAGAAGGGTCATTGACAATAACCTCCCATTTCGCTCCCTCTTGAAAGACTTCAAGAATTTGAATCTGAAAGAGGGGAGGGGTAAATACTTCGATTTGATCGATTCGCTTCTCAATCTGACGATTTAAAATAGCGTCATAATACCTTGCCCATAGTTCCAGAATATAAAGAGTATTTTGTTTTAGACCGAAAAAGAAATGGGGGTCAGGGGATTCATAGTGGTCCTGTGATGAGAACGAAATCACTTTTTTATGAAGGATCCGGCTTTTTTCAAGAACACGAAGTTCAAGGGAAACATGACTCCCTAAATCAGAAGGAGGATATGCATGAACACCAAGATGATGGGGTCCTAGTGCACTCAAATACAAAGAGTGCATCGATTCTTGAACTAATCGCAACGTATTTTGAACCAAGATGGTTGTCACATTTTCAGAATTGGTCCAGTCTAGCAGAAAAAATAAGGTTTGGCCATAAGCATACATTGGAGAGAGTTCAAAGGCGGAGTCCGTAAAGTCAATCGGCTCATAATCGTCTCTGTAAGGAACCTGATTGCCATATCCCACAGCCATCCAAAGAGACAACGTACCATCGGTGGGCAATTCTCCAATGAAATGACCACTTACCCATACTTCTTCTGAATCTGGGAGTGAACTCGTTTCTAAAAACAACCGGACTTGAGGACTTGCGATGGTACGAATGGTCATTTGATCCATGAGATAATCGCCAAACCCCTTATTGCCGACGAGTTTTACCTGATATTGGGTGTTCTCTCGCAAATTAGATATTCGTCCTTGAACGTCCCCATCGGGAAGTTCTTCGGTGATTGTCTCAAACTGACTTTCCACTACTAAACGGACTGAAGGCACTTTAGCTTCACTAGGGAGTTGAACCGAATAGACTTGGTAGTAAATCGAGTTTTGATCAGCAAACACATCCATGAGCTGGGCATAGGCATTGGCTTCAGGAAGTAATAACACAACGGCGACGACAACAACGCTCATGGACACAGTAAATAGATTCGAAAGCCAGCGTGCACGCTGTGTTTGTTCAAACCGTTCTTTTCGAGAGTGCCTCAATGACATCCCCTCCTTGAATGAACTTTATGATACCTATTCAGGCAACAGGGTAGATAATAAATCTCGAGGGATCATGTCCCCTGTTAAGGTAGCGCTATGTGTGATGAGGTCCTGATTTTGATAGCTAATGACAAGGTAGTAGATATCTTGAAAAGATAATTGATATTCGATTGTAGCGACTTGATTGTCTTTGGTCCACACCCAACGAGCTTTCACATCAAACTCTGCCATCCCTGGCATAAATTGTAAACTGTCCCAGTCGGTAACGAAGGGATTTAAAGTGGCTTGACACAACGCTTCTAACTGTGAATCGATGACAATCGTTTCATAATCTTCAGCCCAAAAAACATCCAAAGTAAACTCATCCAAACTAAAATCTTTGAAATGAAGGTAAACTTGTTGTCGATAGATTGCATACATGCCAGTGGAGGTCGGTTCTAAGGAAGCAGTTGTTGTTGTTGTTGTTGTTTGACAACCGAATAAAACCAAAAGCAACCCCAAACAAAGAACGAGTCGTTTCATCATTATCACATCCTTCTTCATTCTATACCCATCTATCGAGATTGAAAAGATAACTCGAAGAAAAAAACACGACTTTGCGTGTTTTTTTTCTGTCATTCGGTGAATAAGGTACAAAATCCATCCATCGAACTATGAATTCGATTGCTTCTTAATGAGCTCCATGACCGCAAATGTAGCGACATCTTCAGCGAATTTCCCTGGTCCAAATCCCGCATCATACCCAAGTTCCTTGGCTAGTTCATGGGTAATTCGGGCTCCGCCACAAATCAAGATGACTTGATCACGCATATTTTCGGCTTCTAACAGTTCGACTAATTCGATTAAATTTTTAATATGAACTTCTTTTTGGGTAACCGTTTGACTCACCAATAAAACATCTGCATGAAGCTCTTTGGCTTGTTTCACAAACCATTCATTTGGAACTTGGGATCCAAGATTATGCGCTTGGATATGATGGTATCGTTCCAAGCCATAATGACCGGCATAGCCTTTCATATTCATAATTGCATCAATTCCAACGGTATGAGCATCCGAGCCTGTAGATGCCCCTATAATAACGATATCACGACCAATTTTATCTTGAATGAGTTGTTCAATTTCTTCTTTACTCAGGGCTGTCGTTTCCACGTCTTGAACGGTAATCTTGGTTGGGTCAATGGCGATTGTTGACCTTCCATAGACGATGTAAAAGCTAAAACCTTTTCCTAATGATTCCGCATGAACAATACTTACATCCACAAGTTGAAGTTGTTCCGAATACTGTTTCGCTACTTCTATCGAATGAGCTGATAATTCCAATGGCAAGCTAAAACTGATTTGAATCTTGCCATCATCTAAAGTATCTCCATAAGGTCTAATTAGCATCGTAAGCCTCCATTCGATCCAGTATGACATTGAAGTAATGTGGACTTTTTTCCTTCACTCCCAGTAATCCTTTTCCTCCATCAGGAGATCGTTTCACATTCGCAAAAACACCTTTTTCTAAACTGTTGAAAAGTCCATCTTTAGCGATATTCTTTAATAACTCATGCGCTTTTTCAAGCACTTCTTGCGCTCGTGATTCGATGATTCCTCCGCGCTTATACTCGATCTCATCTGCGAAATCTGCCATCGTTGTTTGAATCATTTTAGCATTTTGAATGGCAAGATGACGATCGCTTAAAAATGGCGTGTGGATGGCTTCGGTTAAAATACCTAACAAATGAATCGATTGATTGGTCATTTGCGTTGCGACATTAAATAAAGTGTTTTGTTGATAAGCACGGAAGATATTTCCGTTAATGTGCTTGGTTGGCGGCATGTATTTTAACGGCGCTTTCGGGAAGATTTGGCGGGCCATTTGCGCCTGAGCAATTTCATATAAAAAGCCATTTTTCACATGAGGATCAATTTCGAAAGCATGTCCCAACCCCATCAGTTCTTCTTTTAATTTCGCTAAAAAAGCAAATTGTTCGTTGATAAATTGAGAAGCTAACACCGTATGAGCCTCGTCAATGGCATCAGCTGTTGTTAAATAATTATCTTCTCCTGTATTTATGATAATCCCAGCAAACGCATTGATTCGGCGTGAAAAGAATTGATCTACGAAGGTCCGTTTCATATTGATGTCACGGAAAATAATCCCATACATGGAATCATTTAATAACACATCCAGACGTTCCAAAGCAGCCATTGCGGCGATTTCTGGCATGCACAATCCCGAAGCATAATTGACGAGTTTGATATAACGCCCTAAGGTTTCTCCTACTTCATCAAGGGCTTTGCGCATGAGTTTGAAATTCGCTTGGGTTGCATATGTTCCTCCAAACCCTTCGGTGGTTAGCCCATAGGGAACATAATCGAGGAGGGATTGTCCGGTTGTCCGAATGACAGCGATAATATCAGCGCCACTTTCTGCAGCGGCCTTGGCTTGTTTGACATCTTCATGGATGTTTCCTGTTGCGACAATAACATAGAGCTCGGTAGTTTTTTTAGGGGACTTTGCTAATTGTTCTTGGCGAATTTGTTTATTTCGTAATACAGTATCTAGCGAACGATCCACATAAGGAAGTAACAAGTTCATCGCTTCACTTTGAGGGATTAGATCCCCTTCCACGAACGAGATATCGCGTTCGATAAAATCCTGGACCACTGCTTCTAAGGTTTTTCGTTGAGATTTCATCCTAGTCGCTATCCAAATGGAAATCCCATCTGCCAGTTTTCCTTGTTCTTCTAAGTGATCGACCAAACGATTCACAATGGGAACTTCTTGCGCATCCACCCCATCGACACCAAGCATCCGCAAAATCGCTCGTTCAACGGTTTTCGTGGTATGTTGGTCGATAAAATATTGCACATCGGTTGCGATTTTCTTCGCTAGTTTCCGACATTCTTGAATGCGTTCATGAGAGAGAGTCAATTGATTCATAAGATACCTCGGGATGTAAGACATTATAGACGGGATACTCGATTTGACTACGTAGTTCCTGATAAAACCACTGAGAGTTCATTGCTTCGCCATTAGGGCGAAAGGGATTATAACAGACACAAACAACATGGACAGGGTATTGACAGAAAATCGATTGGTCAATCTGACGGAGTTTTTCAAAGGTCCGCTCCGAACAAATCAAGTGAGATGGACTTTGAATCATCCAAGCAATCGTATGAAGTTTCTTTTGACTCAACCATGCTTGACAAAAGGATTCACTCACAGCATGAGGAAAATAGATTGCTTTGATGGTATGAACCGGAATTTTCTTTACCGTTTCCACTTGAATCGAAATCGTTGAGTCAAACGGTAAATCAAGAATATTTCCCCCTTCATCGAGTCCAACAACCTCTTCCACAGGGGGTAAGTTTTGATACTTCATGGGCAACCCCGGAAGTGAAAATTTGTGTATCAGGGTCAATGATTTTTGAATGACTTGATCATCTTGGTAAGCACTCGAAGCTCCTACACAAAGAATGGTCGCATCGCCAAGTCGACTTAATTGTTGGCGTGCAAACGCGCCATCTATGAAAATCTTGGTTAAATTCATCTGTTTCAATCGACATACGAGTTTTTTTAATTGTCGTATTTGAGAGGGTCCTGCGCAAATCATATGACCAAGACTTCGAACCAAGACAATCACAATTGGCCCAAGGGCAGAGGAGATATCTAACGTTTCAATCACATCGTAATCCGCGGTCGCTTGACGCAAGGTATCCTTTGCGGTGGCGACGAGCATTCCTGGGTAAACCGTAATACGCGGTTTCGGTAGACGTGTGATTTGATCAAGCATTTCCCCATCCAAACCAATCGATGTTATCGCAATCGGGTCATGTTGATAGGCTTCAATAAGCGTGTTTAAAACCGTTGTCTTACCTGCGTTTTTCGCATTTCCGACAATCGAGATCACATGATAGGGTTTGATTTGGTCTAAGAATGCTTGTTGGATAGTTCTTCCCTTCTTTCTAATCGTGAAGAATGATGTTCGCCTCCGAGAGGAACAGATAAGTTAGCGTCTTTCCCTTGGCAAGCTTCGCATTGGCAAGTTTCTTCATAATGAGTAGGTTCATAATAGGTAGCGATAACGCCTTCAAAGTTTCTTAAAATCGTTTTTCCAGGCGCTTGTGAAATAAGGTAATTGGGCATAACCGGGATTTTACCTCCCCCGCCAGGAGCGTCCACCACAAAGGTTGGGACACAATATCCACTGACATGGCCACGAAGTCCCTCAATGATTTCGATTCCTTTGGAAACAGGCGTTCGGAAATGTTCGATTCCCATCGATAAGTCACATTGGTAGATGTAATAAGGACGAACACGAATGTGCGCTAGTTTGGTAACGAGTTTACGCATCACATGGACGCAGTCATTGATACCTGCTAGTAAAACCGATTGATTGCCTAAAGGAATGCCAGCGTCCGCTAATAAATCAATCGCTGCTTTGCTTTCTTTGGTAATCTCGTCGGGATGATTAAAATGAGTATTCACCCAAATAGGATGATATTTCTTTAACATGTTGACCAGTTCTGGGGTAATCCGCTGCGGTAAGACAACCGGGGTTCTCGTACCAATTCGAATCACTTCCACGTGATCGATTTGGCGCAGTTTTTGGATGATACTTTCTAAAAAGGCGTCACTCACTAATAACGCATCGCCCCCCGACAGTAATACATCGCGGATTTGAGGATTGGCACGAATATAAGCGATTGCTTGATCAATTCGTGATTCCGGCATCGCATGATCCATTTGTCCCGCAAAGCGTCTTCTCGTACAATGGCGACAATACATCGAGCACATATCGGTAATTAAGAATAAGACCCGGTCTGGATAACGATGGGTTAATCCAGGTACAGGACTATCAATATCTTCTGCTAAGGGATCGGTCATATCATGTTTCCCAATCACTAACTCCTCAAAACCGGGAACGGCTTGTTTTCGGATGGGGCAGTGAGGATTATTTGGATCAATTAAGGAAAGATAATAAGGAGTAATCGCCATCCGGAATTTTCCTAAGACCCCTTTGATATGTTGCTTTTGTTCTACAGTTAGTGGGAGAACGGCTTCCAGTTCCTCCACGGTTTGAAGTCGGTTCTTGACTTGCCAGTGCCAAGAAGACCATTGTTCGTCTGTAACATGAGGATATAAATGTTTCTTTCGTTCTAAATAAGAATCGTTGGTGATAATCATTTGGAAGACTCCTTTCCATAACGCGCTTGAAAGATTTTAAGAAGCGTAGGATGATTGCGTAGTAAATTTAGTGTCCATTCACTGTGTCCACTGGAATAGCCATTTCCAATCAATAACGTGGCTTCTGAGGCGATCCCTTCTGCACCTAGAGCAGCTTTTTGAAACGAGGTTGCCATACTGAAGAAATAGACTTTCCCGCTATCTTTAGTCGGTAAGATGGATGACATTTCGGTATTAGGTACATTAACAACGTTGATTGTTACATCAACTTTTTCACCGTGATTTACGGCTTTTACTGCCTCTAAAATCGCAATCGGATTTCGTGCATCGGCGACGATAATATGGTCACACGCTTGAAGCGTCTGTAGTTCAACTCGTTGTTTTTCTTCATAAATAATCCCGATAACATTGCCCTTGGGACCTGCTGAGAGCTTCGCTTGTAAGGAACAAAGTAACCCACTCTTCCCTGCCGCTCCAAGGATTAAGACCGAATCACCTGATTTTACAAGGTGCTTGGTTTGCATCGCAGCTCCAGCTACGTCTAAAGCGCTTAAGACAACATAACGATCTAAATCTTGAGGAATTTTTGCGAAAATTCCACTTTCGAAAAGAATGGCTTGGCCCTTAATCCGAACTTGATCGTTGGATAAATCAATGGCCAGTATTTCATCGATTTTTAACGGGGTCAGGGATAAGGAAACAAGTGTTGCGATTTCATCTCCAAGTTGGAGATCAGTTTTGAAATTTCGTCCAATTTGAGCGATTTTCCCTAGCAACATCCCGCCACTACCGGTAACGGGATTTTGCATTTTCCCGCGACTAGAGACAATCTCCATAATCATTTCTTTTAATGCTTCTATCGAGTTTCCACAAGCTTGTTTTAGTTGGGTAAAAGAAGCACTATCAATATTTAAAGTCTCTACATCGATGAGGAGTTCATTATCATAAATCGTCATCGTGGAATCAATTTTTTGGGCAGCTTGAGGCAATACTCCTTTGGGTTCCATCACCCGATGGGTTCCATAGCGACAACCTTGCATCTTAATTCCTCCTCAACTTTAATATGGCTCTTGCTTCTTCCACAGAAGCAATCTCACGATGATACTTGGAAGCGATTGCGACGACTTTTTGAACCAACTGGGCATTGCTTTTCGCTAGAACACCCTTTTCAATAAAGAGATTATCTTCTAGCCCAACACGAACATGACCCCCACTACGAATCGATTCTTCGGCTAGTGAGAATTCATATTTACCAATCCCTGCCACACTAAAGGTCGCATCACTAGGAATGGATTCACGTAAGAAATGGAAATCCCGGCTTTCGCCACTCATCCCACCGCGTACGCCTAAAACAAAACTAAAGCGTAGGGGTTGGGTAATATGACCCCATTTTTGTAATCGTAAGACGGTATCCACATGTCCTTTTTCAAAGCATTCACACTCATAGTGAATCCCTTGTTTTTGCATCATATCAGCGAAGTAGATAATATCATTTTCAGTGTTGACAAAAATATCATCGCCCCCAAAGTTTAAAGTGCCACAATCTAAAGTTGCCATCTCCGGATTGAGCTTCAGAACATCAAGCCGTTCATCCCGACTCATCCCAACGGCTCCGCCAGTTGAAACTTGGATGATGACATCACCACATCGCTTTCGAATCGCTTCGATAAACTCCTGGTATCGTTCTTTTCTTTGGGTAGGAGTTCCGTCCTCTTCACGAGCATGTAAATGGATAATCGCCGCTCCCGCTTGAGCAGCTTCATACGCTGCCAAGGCAATTTCTTCTTTGGTATAAGGAACAGCTGGGTTTTGTTCTTTGGTCACTTCTGCCCCGGTGATGGCACAAGTAATGATTAATTTCTCCATCATTTGCGTTTGACATCCTTGGGCGTTACACACGTACCAATGGCTTTCGCTACCAGGATGGGTTCAGTTAGAAAATCCGCCGCAGAAACAGAGATATCATTTCGTTTCGCAATGACTTTTTTTGCGATAAAACTCATTTTACGGGAGGTATTGCCAATATGGGTAATCTCTCCTTCTACTTCTAGATAGTCTCCCGCATAAACAGGAGCTAGAAACTCGACCATTTCATAGGCCCGAAATAACCCTTCATCGCCATCCAAGCGAATTAAAAGCTCGGTAGCGACATCCCCAAATAACCCTAGAATCCGGGCTCCATCGACTAAATCACCACCATAATGGGCATCTGCTTGAGACATCCGTAACCGGATTTTTACGACTTCATTCATACATTCATCACTCCTACATTCGATATATCTAATGTTGCGCCTGTTAATTGGACAACTTCTTCGATTGTTTTATCTGGATGGACTTCTCTTAAGATCAATCCGGTTTCAGCTACCTCGATCACAGCCATTTCAGTTACAATCAAGTTGGCTTGTTTATAGGCGGTTAAAGGTAGTTGGCATTTCTTTAGGATTTTTGGCTTGCCATTATTCGTGTGGGTCATTGCGATAATCACTTTCTTCGCGCCAACGACTAAATCCATGGCTCCCCCCATACCGGGGACTTTTTTTCCAGGAATAATCCACGATGCAATCGAGCCTTCTGAGTCCACTTCGAGCGCACCAAGAACTGTGACATCAATGTGACCACCGCGAATCAAAGAAAACGACATCGCAGAATCAATAAAGGCTCCACCTGGTAAGATACTCGCTGGGATTCCTCCAGCATTGACCATTCCTGTCGGACTTTCTTGGATGGGTCCTAACCCTAATATTCCATTTTCAGCTTGAAAGGTAATATGTTGGTGGCTTTCAATATAATCCGCAACAAGGGTTGGGATGCCAATACCTAAATTGACTAAGTTGCCATCATGAAGTTCTCTCGCAATCCGTTTCGCAATAATCGTTTTCTCATCCATGATGAACCTCCAACAAATAATCGACTAAGACATGAGGGGTAATGACACATTCAGGGTCATGGGTATCAACTCTTGAAAGCGGTGATGCAATCACCGTTTCAGCGGCTAGTGCTAAAATCGGATTAAAGTTGCGTTGCGAAGCAAAATAGGTTAAATTGCCATACTGATCGGCGATACAGCCCCCAATGAAGGCAAGATCTGCCTTAATGGGCAACTCTAATAAATAATCTTGTCCATTGACATGGATAACTTGTTTGCCCTCTTCGACAATAGTATGAATACCCGTAGGGGTTAATATGCCCCCTAATCCCGCTCCCCCAGCACGAATTTGCTCGATCAGAGTTCCTTGAGGGATGAGCGTAATCTTGAGAGATCCTTCTTGCATCAGTTTTCCTGCTAAAGGATTGGTTCCAATATGGGAAGCCATCAAATGGTCTACCTGGCCATTTTGAATCAGTTTACCAATTCCTTGATGTTCGTATCCCCCATCATTGGCGATGATGGTTAAATGTTTCACATTGCTTTCTAGTAGGCAATCAATCAATGCTTCTGGAGTTCCATTGGTTAAAAAACCACCGATTAAGATGGATTGTCCGTCTTTAAAAAGTCCTTTACATGTATTCCAATCGATGTGCTTCATTGTTGAACTCCTTTTGGTGGCATAACTGTCGCTTCACCAATGATGACAATCTCACCGTGTTGGTTTTTCGCAACACATTCTAACAAGACACGATTCTTCTCTAGAATAATCTCTTTCGCAGTGACAGTAGCTGTAATGGTATCGTCCAAATAAACAGGACGAGTAAATTTCATACTTTGGAACGTATATACTGTCCCAAGACCAGGGAAATTGGTGCCGATAATTTGAGAGAACAAACTACCAACAAAAAAACCATGAACAATCCGACGTTGAAACATCGTGGTTTTGGCGTATTCTTCATGAAGGTGAACGGGGTTTTGATCCCCGGTAACTCGAGCGAACTCAATCACATCCGCTTCAGAAAATGTTTTCGTGACGGTTCCGCTTTGGTTCAATACAATCGCTTCAATGGGGTAAAATGACATACGATCCTCCTTTTTATAATAAAAAAACTGCTATATTCAATTGAATATAACAGCGCTCCATCGAAATGGCAGTGGGGGTGCTTCGCACCGTCACCAAGAGCAAAAATATGAACGATTTTTCTCTTTCGGCGACTACCCTCCTTGAATCATTGCCTCTAAGGTTCAGCTTATTATCATCAATGATCTACCAGAGTAATCGCTCCTCTGTGAAACATGAAATTGTACCTCCATTATAAGGGATTATGAAAGCGTTGTCAAGCCAGCAAAAGCGCGTTTTTGATTCGAAAAATAAAAAAAAGGGAGGATTACTTGGTAATAATCGACCACTCTTCATGAAATGCTTTTAAATACTTTCTCATCAATTTCGTTCGCTTTTTAGCGATTTTTTTGGCTTGTTTGGTATTCATTAATTGTTCAAGATGTAACAACTTCCGGTAGAAATGAGCAATGGAAGTTTCATCATTGAAACTACCTTCGAACATCACGCGGCGTTTACTCCCCCCATACGTAAAAGCTCTAGCAATCCCAATTGCGCCAATTGCATCTAAGCGGTCACTATCCTGAACAATCTTCGCTTCGATACTTTCTACGCGTGAGCCTGCTTGATGGGCGCTATAACTCATCTTTGATATTTCAGATTGAATATTAAAGGCAAGTACTTCTTCGATTTTGCATGTTTTCATAATGTCCAAAGCCCGTGAGGATCCTTGACTATTCCCCACCATCTTCGGATCATCGACATCATGAAGATACGATAAAAGCAATAATTTTTTATTATCAATGTTCTGCTTCTTCGCAAGATGTTTTGCCATTTGGACCACGCGTTGAATGTGGAAAAAATCATGCCCAGAAGTGTCTTCCGCATGGAGTGCTTCGACATAACGAATTAACTCCTTTTCGAGAGGAGTTTGTTCGATTTTACGTTTTTTCATATTCCCTCGCTAAATCCAAATAACTTTGGATATTCCGTTGATTCGCTTGCAATTCAGCCTCGGTTAAAGGTCTAACTATCTTCATTGGATTCCCAATCGCGAGCATCCCTTTTGGGACGACTTTTCCAGGCGGAACCAAACACCCTGCGCCAACCATAGCGCCTTCTTCAACGATACTATGGTCGAGTAAAATCGAACCCATCCCAATTAAACAGTTATCACCCACTGTTGCGCCATGGATGATGGCATTATGGCCGACGGTAACATTTTTTCCAATCACGGTTGGGGTATTGGTATTGACGTGAATGACCGCGTTATCTTGAATATTCGTGTTTTCTCCAATCGTAATACGGTCCATATCCCCACGGATTGATACGTTAAACCAGATATTGACGTTTTTTTCAATCGTGACATCCCCACTAATAAAACTACCGTTTAGAATGAGAACGCTGGGATCAATTTTCGGTAAGATGCCTTTATAGGGTATTAATTTCATCGTTTTCCCTCCAAAAATGTTTGAAACTCTAGTAATCTTCCTTCGTTGTCTCGAAGGAAGAAATGATAAATATGATACGTTGGATTGACTTTGCAATCCGTACAAACTAAGCCCTTAGAAGTGAATGAAACTGCCATATCATCGACTTCTTCTTTTGATGAATAGACAAAAGTAATACAAGTCGAATCATTCATTTCTTTAGGATGGTGAAGACAAAAGCCGATTTTTCCATATCCATTTAAATGATAAATCAAACAACTGCCTTGGTCAAGATAAAGAGAAAGGCCTAGGATGGATTCGTAGAAGGCCTTTACTTTCGTTAAATCTTGGGTTTTATAAAAATGAATGACATCTTGCATAAGAACTCCTAAGGTAAATGCTTGGAAGCAATTTCTTTATATACCACTTTTCCATCGATGCGATCACTTCGCATTAAAGAGATTTTTTCGACGTCCATCCGTTTCGGTTGAACCAGCTCGCTTTTTAAGGAAATGGAATCATCTAGTAAGAGCACTTCTCTTGCTAAAGTAATATGGGGTTTATATTCTCTGTCGGAAATATCAAATCCAAACTTACTCAAGGCATCATTTAATTCTTCGACAATCGTTTCTAACTGGTCATTCTTCTTCACTGAGAGGTAATAAAGTCTTCCCTCTTGGGTTTTAAAGGATTGAATATCTTGAATTAACACTGAAAAAGACGGTACAGTAATCTTCCGCATCGCTTCTTTCACATGGTTTAGGCGAGTCGCTTCCATTTCACCTAAAAAGATAACGGTTAAATGCATATTACTCATTTCAATAAAGTTTCCTTGTTTACTTTGAGCACGCAACTCTTCTTGGACCCCTTGAATATATTGAGTTATTTCTTCTGGGAACAGGATAGCAATAAATAACCGCATAGGACCTCCCCTATTCTTTTATTCAAGTCCATTATAACAAGGAGACCCTTTTGAGACAAGATGAAAGCCGAAATTCGCCAAAAAAGAAAGAACCTTGCGAACAAGGTTCTAACTAGTTGAATGTCTCGATTATGGTTTTACGATTAAAGCCATTGCTTTGGAAGTTGAACCAAATTCTGCAAATACTGCATAATAGGTTCCAGCAGCCTTAGCAACGGGGTTGGAGTTGTGATCTCCAGTTCCATCTGTGTTTTCAGCTTGGAATGTTGGCATGTAAAGTGTAGCTGGTGTTAAATTGGTGATTGCGCCACTTTCTGGATTTTGAGCCCAGAAATCTCTGGTGTCAGGATCATCAATAGGAGTACGGATGACTTTAACGGTGAGGTTGCCATCGAATACAGTATCAACGCCATCAATTTTGTAGGTAATATCCCATCCAGCAGCTTCAGCTGGTAATGTGATTTCCATAATATAAAGAGCAGTTGCGCCTGTTAATTGGCTAGCGATGGATGCAACGCGAGCGTCAGTTACACGGATAGCTTCCATTTTGAAGTCAGCTTTGGTGTCCCAGCCATTGAAGTTTCCAGTTACATAAAAATCTTTGTCAGCACGAGCAAGGATTGGTGCTTCTGTTGTAGTTGTTGCACAAGCAACTAATGCTAATGCCGCAAACACAGCAACGAACATTAAAACGATACGTTTCATTTTCTTCTTCTCCTCTAAAGATATATTTTTTATTTTGTTAGCGCTTTTATTTTATCACTAATGCATAAAATCGTCAATCAAGCAAGCAAAAATACATAGGTAACCTATTTCATAATAACGGAAGTCATTCCATCAATCGTTAAAGTTTGACCGTTCAAGGTTGCTTTCCCCATTCCAGCGTAGCCACGAATCACGGAAAAACTTTGAGCAGTAAAATGAGACAGCTGAATGGTGAGAGGTTCGGAGCCAGTATTATGGAAGACTCCAACTGTACTTCCTTGATAAGTGGCTAAGAAACCACCAAATTGTTGGTATCCATTGAATTGAATGGATTGATATTGACCTCTTGCGATTTCCGGATTTTGTAACCGTAAAGTGATGATACGTTTATAATGATTGTACAAACTATCGAGGTCTTTCTTTTGATCAGCGACGGTTCCATTGGTTTGATTGGCGGGATCAAACGTCGAACCCACCGGATCTTGAACCGTATCTTTATCACCCCAAAGCATCGCTAACCGTCGATTCGCATCGGTCGGTTCGGATCCTCGCAAGCCTTTCATACCAATTTCTTCCCCATAATAAATGTAGGGGGCGCCACTACTCCAAATGTATAAATTGGCAGCCATTTGTGCCGCACCTGTGGTGGGATTTAAGAATCCAGCAGCACGGTTCATATCATGATTCGAGATGAATGGATGCAAGACAGCGTTCGGATTTTTCGCTTTTGCTAGATTGCGATAATTTTGAACATAGAGGGTATAGTAATTCACGGAGTCACGGCCATTCGCAGTAACTGCAATCGCTCCCCCAGAACCTGACATCCCGAAATCAAAATTATAAAACGCCTCATAATAATCGATGATTTGCGAATCAGCGGACCAGGTTTCCCCGACAACATACACATCTTCTTTAATCTTTCTAGCTTCTGCCATAAACCAATTCCAAAACTCGAGATTGCGAGCTGTTTCATTAAAATAGACATATTTCGTCGCATCGAGACGGAATCCATAAACCCCCATATTTAACCAAAACGCCATGATATCGACGAGTTCCGCTTTCACAGCGTCACTATCCATATTGAGTTCAGGCATCGAGGACGAGAAATTCCCTTCATAATAATAATCATTCGCAATGAGATAATAGGTTCTTCCTGGAATCCGTTCTGATCCTCTTACAATCGTGTAGTAATCAATATAGGGTTCTTCCATATTAGAGTTTTGAATCGCTGTCCGTACTGCTTTAAACCAGGGATGTTGATCGGAAGTGTGATTAATCACCAAATCAATAACAATCTTGATTCCCCGTTTTTCTGCTTCGGTCAATAAGGTTTGAAAGTCTTCTAAAGAACCATAATTCGAGTCAATCCCTTTATAATTACGAACATCGTATTTATGATAACTATTGGCAGGCATGATCGGCATCAACCATAACCCTTCCACGCCGAGACTTTTCCCCGAAGTAGGATCGCCATCATTTAAATAATCCAAGCGATTAATCAATCCTTGCAGATCGCCAATTCCATCTTCATTGGAATCGGAAAATGCCCCGACAAATATTTCGTAAAAAACTCGGTAGTGATCCTTCGGGATTTCTTGATCAAACTCGCCGACCTTGAGACGAGCCTCCCCCCCAGAACAACTTACTAAGGAGAAACTAACGAACACCATCAAAACAAATACAATCCATTTTTTCATATGAACCTCCGTAATGAAAACAGACTTGATCGCAAGTCTGTTTTTAAGATTAACCTTTGACTGCTCCCGCGGTGACACCTTCGATATAATATTTTTGCATCGCTAAGAACAGTGTTACAATCGGAACCGCTACCAATAGACATCCGGCCGCAAACATCGTAAAGACATTCGAGTCGACGCGTTGACCATAAATCATGTAATAAAGTCCTACCGCAACGGTATGTAAGTGGGAGTTGGTTTCTCCCAAGATGACCCTTGCGAAGATAAAGTCCATCCATGGTCCTGTAAAGGATAACAAAGCAGTATAAATAATAATTGGTTTCGAAATTGGTAAAACAATGCTCGTGAAAATTCTAGCATTTGTCGCCCCATCTAACCGAGCGGATTCAATCAGCGAGTTCGGAATAATATCAAAGAATCCCTTCGCTACATAAAATCCAAGCCCCGATCCAGCGGAATAGACTAAGATTAACGCAAAGAGTGTTTGAGTTAATCCTAGGGCTTTCAAGATGTAATAAATCGCAATCATTGACATGAATCCTGGGAATAACCCTAAGATAATCGCAATGTTTAAGATTTTCTTCCGAAGTTTGAATTTCAACTTACTCATCACGTAAGCCACACACAACACGAGAAGTGTCGATAAAACAAACGAAATACTTGAAACGAATAACGTATTCAAAAACCATGTCAAAAATCTTGTTTCGGTAAATAACTTGATGAAGTTATCCAATCCAAGTTGTTTTGGGAAGTAGTGAGATACAACCACCCCAATCAATTGACCTTGGTCATTAAACTCGGTCCGAAATGCATTGAGGATAATCCATAAAATCGGATAGAGCCAGATCAAAGACATCAAGATGAGGATAATATAACTAATAATCGTTCCCGTCCGCTCACTCGCTTTATAACTTTTGAATTTCGGAGTACTTGTAGTCATCATTGGAACGCATCCTCCTCTTTATACGACTTCGACCGTCTATAGCTAATCAACGTTGCGGTTGCGGTAATCAAGAATGTGAAAATCGCGATAACCGATCCAATATTGACTTCTGACTCTTCAATCGTTAAAGAATACAGCCAGGTAACCAATAAATCCGTTTGCCCGGCTTTAAATCCAGGTACGACTGGGTCTCCTCCGGTGAGTAAGAAGATAATATTGAAACTGGTAATATTGCCAATAAAGGAAGTGATTAAATAAGGTGCAGTTACGAATAAGATATACGGCACAGTAATGTTTGTGAATGCTTGTCGTTTCGTCGCTCCATCAATCATCGCTGCTTCATATAAGTCGGTAGGCACATTCATTAAAATTCCCGATGTCATTAACATGGTATAGGGAATCCCAATCCATAAATTGATGACTAAAATGGTAATTCGAGCTGTCATCGCATTGGTGGCTTGACCCAAGAATTCAATCGGTGAAGATAATAAACCAAGTTGAACCAAAGCAGAGTTAATCGGTCCGTGAAGCGATAACAGATTTCGCATCGCAAGGAGACTAATAAATTGGGGTAGAGCAATCGTCAAAATGAAAACCGTCCGCCATAACTTTTTAAACTTAATTCCTTTGCGATTGATGAGTAGAGCTAACAAGATTCCACTGATGTAGTTGGTGAAAGTCGCAAAGAACGCCCACGTCAACGTCCAAGTTAAGACAGGTAAGAATCGTGCTGAGATTTCTCCAGTTCCTTGGAAAATCGCAGCGAAGTTCGCAAATCCAACCCAGTCAATTAAATGTTGCCCTGGAACATGTTCCGCATCAAAGTTGGTAAAGGCGATTAAAATCATGAACAGCGTTGGTAAAACAGTAAAGAGTAACACCCCTAGCATGGCGGGTGTTAACATCAAAACATGGAACCGCGAATCAAACAAAGAAGCGATATCTTCTTTAAATGTTGGGACGCGTTTCCCTTTTCGAATGAGTAAGTCGCCTTCATAAGAACTTTTAATATTCGAAAAGTAGACCAACACAAAGACAGCAATTACGCCAACTGTTACAACTCCAAAGAGTAACATTAACATGGAGTTATCGGTTGGATTAAATAAATCTCCTGCTTCGGTACCTAAAGTAATCATATTTCCAAGCGATTTCCATCCAAACGGGGTACTATTGACTTCAGGTGAAGAAATCATAAATAAGAGAAATATCACTTGCAGGCCAAGAAACAAAATTCCTTTTGCGTATTGTTTTTTTGATAAATTCCCAAATCCACAAATAAAATGGCTAATTTTCGTGCCAACACTTCCATCTTTAAAACGGGCAATAAAACGCTGAAAGGATTTCCCAATTCGGGAAAATCCTTTTGCGATTTTTGAGCCAATCTGCTTCCATTGCTCGTTCAAGGGAAGGGGACGAATGCGTTCTTTTTTTGCTTTTTGCATACGTTTCTCCCTTATTCTATTTTTAATACCATGAACGTTTTAATTAAGCAGGTTGATTTCCTGTTTTCCAAATCGTTTCAACGATTGTCATTTGAGCTTTGATTTGTTCGAAAGTCGAAAATTCACCGGTGGTGTTCCGTAAAATCGCTAAGATCAAATCAGGAGCCCCTTTGGAATAATAATAGGTGTTATATCTTGCTTGGAAACCGAAGGGTTGAGGAATGCCGTTTGCGAACATTTCTACTTGTGCTGCGGCTAATGCAGCTTCAATGGTATTTTCTTGCATTTTGGCAAACTCTACAGCAGCGTTTTTATAAGCTGGTAAGTTGTCAGCTGCATTGAAAGATAATTCTTGCATTTCTTTACTAGAAAGATAGAGCAGAATTTGTTGTAAGACATCGGCTTTATCCGAACCTTTTTTCATGACAAACATCTTGGTATCAGTGAATGAACCGGATTGATAAACAGTTCCAGCCGTTACAGTGCCGTAGGCATCTTGAGCGGTAATGGTAAATTGGGGTAATACCGCAATTCCTAAATTACTTCCAAGAGCGGATTGAGCGGCATTGAAATGCCAAGCCCCACCAATCACCGATAACGCTAATCCGTCTTTTAATTCTACTTCCCATCCGGAACTGGATGCTTGAGCAGCGCCGTTAGGGTCCATGAAGAACCGTTGACCCCATTTTAGTACGGAGATGGTATCATCGCCTGTACCAAAAGTGTTTTCTTGAACGCCATTTTCATATAACCGAAGACTAGTGAATCCATCATTCGCTCTTCTTGATAAGAGCAAGAAAGAGTTATTGAATCCATCGGTTCCGGTTACAACCATAGCCCGTTTGTTTTCTGTCTTGGCAACATCCCAAATGCCTTCCCATGTTTGAACTTGGGTTTCATTCAAATATTGCTTGTTATAGTATAGAATTAAGGATTGAGCAACATAGGGAACACCAAAGGTATATTCTGTTCCCCCCACAGTTGCCTTAATTACATTTAAGAATCCTTCTGGGTTATCTGCATTGATTTGGTCTAAAAGGGGTTGTAAG
Organism: uncultured Candidatus Izemoplasmatales bacterium; assembly: GCA_964483655.1. GTDB lineage: Bacteria > Bacillota_I > Bacilli_A > Izemoplasmatales > Hujiaoplasmataceae > JAUXXX01. The sequence goes on along the minus strand of CAZABW010000003.1, from coordinate 54,848 downwards.
GTAATAGGAGCGATAGCGGATGATCCGGCAACTAAGCGTCCTAAGTTGTCATGCGCAACTGTAAAAATATCAGGACCAGCGTCGGGGTCATCTAAGAATCGTCCAGCTGCGGAACCTGTGTCTGAAGCAACTACATCAATGATGTAGGGGAATTCTTTGTCGTTGTTTGCGTTGTACTCAGCGACATATTCATCCATTTTAAGTTGATAAAAATCGGCACTTTCAGCACCCACCCAAATGGTAAGCGTAGCTTTTTCTTTGGGGGTACACCCTACGATGACGAATGCAACGATGGCTAGTAAGGCTAGTAGTAAAAATGATTTCATTTTCATAAGTCTTTCTCCTTTGTCTGTTGACATTTGTTTGAGTTTATCTTATCACTAAAGGGTTTTCATTGCAAGGAGTTGGCAATTTACTAAAATTGTAACCTATTACACAATATGGTAACGGTGTCAGTTCCCAAACGCCTTTTTCTATTTCAAAATGATTGTCGCTTGTTTTTTCGCATGCTATAATGAGTTCGAAAACAAGGAGGTCTCTATGAAAAAAGTATTGATAGCGCTATTTTTGGTCTTAATGACCATCCCCTTTATTCCCTCTCTTTCTGCTTCTCAAACAACAACGGAAGTGTACATCCACTATTTCCGCTACCAAGCCGATTACTCCCCATGGGATATCTGGGTTTGGAAAAACGAGCCCACTTCGGAAGAAGGTTCTGCTTTCTCGTTTGTCGCAGACGATACCAGCGTCGAATATAATTACGGTGGTGTGGTTGCGAAAGTGCCATTAACTGGTACGCTGGAAGGCGCGACGAGAATCGGTTTTATTGTTCGCAAACCGGACTGGAGTCAAAAAGATATTGATAATGATCGGTTCATCAATATCCCCGCCACTTCAACAGACGGCATCTTCCATGCCTATTTAGTGGAAGGCGACCCTGCCATTGGAACGTTCCTAAACGATCCGAATGGCCCCAGTAATTTGCCAAAATTCAAACAAGCTTATTTCACTGATTTAAATAAAATCTACTTTTCTGCTACTGAAGCCATGGTTGAAACCGATCTAGCCGTAAAAGCTGATAATGCTTCAGTAGGCATTACTTCAGTTGCGATTACGGGATTAACCGGTGTGATAACCATCACTGGTGAACTCGATTTTGCGAAGAACTATGAACTCTTTGGAACTTTCTCCGATGATGTAGAGCGTTCCTTAGCTGTTACCTACGACGGGATCTATTCCACAGAAGCTTTTGAAAATGTCTTTGGATATACGGGTAATGACTTAGGTGCTGTCGTTCACCCCACTAAAACCAGTTTCCGGGTGTGGGCACCGGTTGCGACGAATGTCGTTTTAAATCTTTATAACACTGGAACTCCAGCCAATTTTGGTGGTTCCAACGTTCCCACTCAACAAATTACCATGTCAAAAGATGTCAATGGAACCTTCTATACTGAAGTCGCTGGAAATCTACACGGAACGTATTATACTTATTCCGTCACCAACGGTTCCGCAACTCATGAAACCATTGACCCTTATGCGAAAAGTGCTGGAATCAATGGCATTCGTGGCCTCGTCGTTGATTTTTCTCAAACCAATCCAACTGGATTTGAGTACGGTGTTCGTCCGAATAATATGACAAATGCGACCGATGCAATTATTTATGAACTCCATGTTCGGGATTTAACAACCCATTCTTCCTGGAATGGCATGGAAATCAATCGGGGACGTTTCCTTGGTTTAATGGAACGTGGAACGACCTACCAAGGCATCAAAACAGGATTCGATCACATCATTGATTTAGGGGTAACCCATGTGCAACTCATTCCTTTCTTTGATTTCGGTGTTTTAGATGAAACCAAAATCAATACCGAAGGATATAATTCCTTTAACTGGGGCTATATGCCGTTAAACTTCAATGTTTTAGAAGGGGCATACTCCGCAAATCCGTATGATGGGTTAGTTAGAATTCATGAATTCAAACAAGTTGTCGCTGCGTATCATGACCAAGATATTCGCATCATTATGGACGTCGTGTACAACCATCATGGGTTAACCGCTGATTCGAACTTTAACTTAATCGTTCCAGGCTATTATTTCCGGAAGAATGCCAATGGATCGTTCTCGAACGGGTCTGGAACTGGCAATGAAACGAGTTCTGAACGCGTTATGATGCGCAAGTTCATGATCGATTCATTACTATTCTGGACTCAAGAATATAATATGTCTGGATTCCGTTTCGATTTAATGGCGCTTCATGATGTCGAAACGATGAACCAAATCGCCACGGCTTTACGGGCAATTGATCCAACCATCTTAATCTTTGGTGAACCTTGGATGGGCGGGTCGTCTCCATTACCCGCGAGCCAACAAGCTGGGAAGAGTAACTTAAAAAATATGCCTTTTATTGGTGCGTTTAATGATGATTTCCGCGATGCAGTCAAAGGTTCTGTCTTTAACCGGACTGAAGGCGGATACATTCATGGTTTAACGGATGCTTCAAGAACCAATCGGGTAAAATATGGAATCGTCGGTGGAATCCAACATCCTCAAGTCACAAATACAGGATTATCCACTCAAAATGTTTGGCATATGGAACCTACCAAAGTGCTCAACTACGTAACGGCTCATGATAATAACACTTTACATGATAAGTTATATCAATCTTTAGAAGAAATGGGCAAATTAGAATTGCTCTATCCCTTGATGAAACAAGGTAACGCCATGGTGTTAACCGCGCAAGGAATCTCCTTCTTGCATGCTGGAGATGAGTTTAACCGTACCAAACCAGGGAAAAACAATCGTGGCTTTGATCATAACTCCTATGAATCTCCTGATTCCGTGAACCAACTTCGTTGGGATCACTTAGCAAGTGAGAATGGACAAGAAATGTTTGCTTACTACCAAGGTTTAATTGCCTTACGGAAAGCCACCGATGCATTCCGGATACCTACCGCACAAGCGATTCGCGATCGGTTAACCTTTGTCTATCCTGATGTAGAAAATATCATTGCTTACACGATTACCAGTGAAGATGCACAAACACTACTTGTCATTCATAATGCAAACCAAACCGAGATCAAACTCGTCTTACCGAAAAACGGAGGCTGGCAAGTCCTAGTCAATGGCGAGGATGCTGGGGTTGAACCGTTAGAAACCTTCAAGGGAGGACAACGGATTACCTTAACACCGAATGCAAGCTACGTGATGGTTCAAGATCCGGCCATTGGCGATACTTCTCCTGTGGGTTGGATTATCGGGGGCGTCAGTGGGGGCGTCGCTGTCATCGGTGTTGCGATATTCTTGATTCTGAAACGAAAAGTCCTTCCTGCATAACATGCTCTCTGATTTCTTTCATGATCCCCGTGTTGACACGTGGATTGTCACGGATCATATCGTCAAGATTCGACTGAAAACCAAAGCATCCATTTGTTCTCAAGTCGAACTCCTCTACGGCGATCCTTTTGATTGGCACCGCACATCGAATCATGAAATGGTTTGGAGCGGCGAACAGAACCCTTGTTCGCCGCTTTCTTTGATTGCGAACACTCAAACGTATGATTATTATGAAATTACCGTATCCCTACCAACCAAACGTGCAAAATATGCATTTTTCATCGATGGTCGTTATGTAGTGGGATCGCTTGCTTTTATCGATACATGGGCTAACCCCGACAGGAAATATTTTCTTGGTCATTACTTCAATATCCCCTATGTACTCCCTCAAAACGATTTTCTCGCGCCGGAATGGATGAAGAAAACGATATGGTATTCAATCTTTCCCGATCGATTTTGTAATGTTGATAATCGCTTCGTCGGACTTTGTGACTGGAATCAACAAGAACCCCGAAATGATCAATTTTATGGTGGTAATCTCAAAGGAATCACGGCCAAACTCGATTATCTTCAAGGGTTGGGTTTTAATGGGATTTATCTCACACCCATCTTTCAAAGTTTGTCTGCACACAAGTATGACACCATCGATTATTTCACGATTGACCCACTCTTTGGTAGTTTAGAAGATTTGCAAGAACTGACCCGTCAAGCTCATTTCCGTGGGATTCGCATTGTATTAGACTTGGTCTTCAACCATGTTTCCATTCACCACCCTTTCTTCCAAGATGTGATTCAAAAGGGGAAGAACAGTCCCTATTACTCAGCGTTCTATATGAAATCAGAAACCATCGATCTAAGATCTTTGGAAAATTTCAAACAGACGAACCCCTTTGAAGTCAACTATCATATTCCCTATGAAACGTTTGCCTTTAGTTATCGGATGCCAAAAGTGAATTGTGATCATCCACTTATCCAAAAAACCTTCCAAGAAGTCGCGCTTTATTGGCTAGACCAAGCCAATGTGGACGGGTTTCGTTTAGATGTAGCCAATGAAATTAGTCATGATTTTTGGCGAATGCTTCGAAAAACAATCAAATCTCACTCTCCAAACGCTTGTTTGATTGGGGAATCATGGGATCTAACCAACTCCTTTTTACAAGGTGATCAATGGGACAGTGTCATGAACTATCCGATAACAACGTTGTTAACCGAGTTCTTTCACCCGCATTCCACAATGAGGATTCCTGATTTTCAAGATGCTCTAACAGATTACCTTCACTACTATCCAGAAAAACAACGTGTTGTTTTGTATAATCTCATTGGTTCGCATGACTTAGCACGAATTTTGACCCTTTTTGAAAAACATGTCCCTTCCGTCATGCAAGCGTTTTTCATGATGTATGCTTTACCGGGTATGCCTTCTGTCTATTATGGTGATGAAGTGGGACTGATGGGTGGAAAAGACCCCCAAAATAGAAGACCCATGATGTGGGAAGAAAGCAAGCAACATCAAGAGCTGAAGCATTTTTTCCAAACCTTAAATCGTCTATATACTCAACTTGATGCATTCCAATCGCTTGATTTAACCTTTCTATCCTTACACGATTCGCTGCTTGTTTTCCAAAAAGAAGACGTCTTCTTTTTCCTCAATCGCAGTCCCAATCCTTCTACGTTTGAACACAGGAATTTCCAAGGGAAACTGTGGAATCATTGGACAAAAGAGACTTGCATTTGCGATGGAAGCGTTCAAATTCCAGGCTATCAATTCAGTATTTTCTCCAAAATCCAATAAAAGAAGCGACGCCTGCGCGTCGCTTTACTTTTTGATTAAGGTCTTCGAAAGAATAATGTCGGGTCGACCTTCCCCAAATGCATCGGGGATGACACCAGTAATTTTAAAACCACGTTTTCGATAATAGTCTAAGGGGTGATCTTGAGTGGTTTTCACTTCATGCAATGGCATGATCGTTTGATCAAACAAACGCTCTCCATACAAACTCGTTTGACCGAGTTCATCTTCTACTGCACAGAATAACACGGTCCCATCTCGACGAGATAACTCTTCTTCTAACATACTCAACAACGTACTTCCAATCCCTTTGTTTTGGTATTCCGGACTGACTACGTGGGGATAGAGTTCATATCCAGTAGAACCATGGGTTAAACGCGCTCCAATCATACCAGATAGGGTGCCAGCATCTAAATAGACTAAGAAAACAGAACCTTCTTGATGGACTCGTAGTAGTTCACTTTCTGCTTCTTCTTGACTATAAAGTAATTGGGGATAAACCATTTGTAGGAGCATCGCTGCATCTTCTAAGAACCGGTGGTCCTCAGGCTCCACCAAGAAGTAGCCATCGTGGGGATCTTCCACTTCTTCTAATGCAACCACACGATTGACTTCTTCTGGGATTAGGGTCTCATCGACTCCTTCAAAAAACTCTTCATCCGAATGGAAATACTTATCGGTCATTTCTTTTTTCATCTTGTCGCCTCCCATCCATCGGTTATTTTAACAATCTTGCGTTATTATACCATAAGTTTATGAAGATTGTGAGAAATTCGCAATCGATTTGCTTATTGAATCGATTGGATAGAAGAAAATAAACGTTTCGACACTGTTTCCATTTGGTAATCCATTTGATGTTGATAACCAACCTCTTTTTCGATGATTTGATATCCATGACGGAACAAAATGGCTTTCATCGGAGGAGGGATTTCGTCATGCTTTGTGACGAAAACATGGAACGTCGTACGACCTTGAAGCGAAATTATTCGTTCTTCAATCCATTCTAAGAAAAAGGTATGATAGAACTCACTTGGAAGCGTGGATTCGAAAACCAATGGCACAAGCTCATAATTATGGGGTTGTTGTGCCATCGGACTATACCCTACTAAAAACAAAACAACTCCCCCTTCGAGATAACAAAAAATGGGATGATGTTTGTGAAGGTAAAACAATAATTCGGCTCGAGCATGCGTTTGTTTCTCCTTCACAAAGGGGGGCATGGAGGAGGCTAAAAGGGCCACTGCTTGGTCGAAATAGAGAAAACCCGGATCCTTTATTTCAAAGAAGCCTGTATCGCAATCTTCACGGACATGGTCATAGAGTTGACGATGTAATGTCCTTCGTTCCATTTTGAGTCCTCATTTCTTGTTTCATCTTTGCCAGATAACAGATTTATATTCGTTGAAATAAATGGTTTTGTGTGACAAGTCGCGCTTCAAATAAATCCATGATTTTATGACTGAGTAAAGGCGGAATCTTGGAGTCAATCCCAATCGAGTGAAACTGAAATGCGATTCCTTCGAGAGTTTGATTCCTATGAATTTCTAGATAAGCAATCACTTTCCCTTGAAATTCGATGACAAATGAGGGGGACAGTATATGTCCTTCTTCGAACGTTCGATGATTTTGATTCGCAATCGATTGGATGATCAACAAATCGTCGATTCGTGCAGGACGTTCCAACAAAATGACATCGTGGGCTTTTTTCAAGTAATGTTGAATCAACTTTGCTTTTCCGTCAAGGTAGGATTCAATATCGGTGGGATACATTAAAGCTAGTTGCTCTTTTAATTCCCCATACCGTTTCTTCGCCCCGGGGTGCATCCGTAGATATTCTCGTAATAATAAGTGTTCCCTACCATTCGGTGAATCTTCATAACAAACGTATAAATGATATCGAAAGCCTAAATCTGGGCCTGAAAAGGCAATTCGTTTAGGAATTCCTAAATCGCCACGATTCGTAAACCCTGCCTGTATTAAAGCGGCTTCAATCAATGGGAATTGATCCTCACGGACGAAAACATCACAATCGATGACTGGTTTCGCCGGTAGTCCAACCACTGCAGTCGAGCCAACATGTTCGATGGTTAAGAAATGGGGATAGATAATGGGCTTTAAAAAGGTGACCAATGTCTGGAATTGACTTTGCCATAACTTTTGGTATTTCGTCACAATCACTTTCTTTGTTTCGAACATCGGAATCCCCCTGATTGAAAAGTAAATCCATTATAGCACTAATTTTTAGAAAAAAACAGTCAGCAAATTGTGGAAAACGGTTTTATTCGGTATAATGAAGATATCTTGAAAGCACTTTCATTTTCAAAAAGGAAAAGAGGACCTTATGAAACCGAATAGCCAAGGCCAAGAAATCATTCGTCTCGCGATTGAAAAAGCACGTCAAACCATGAATCTAAATATTGGTGGACCCTTCGGAGCAGCGATTATTGATAAACATGGAGATTTAGTAGCTGTCGCATCCAATTCCGTTTTAGGAGATAAAGATCCCACAGCTCACGCTGAAGTCAATGCCATTCGTTTGGCGAGTAAAAATTTAGGGACTCATGATTTATCTGATTGTATCCTATACACCACCTGTTATCCCTGTCCGATGTGTTTAGGCGCCATTATCTGGGCGAATATCAAGAAAGTTTATTATGGCGCCACGCCAAAGGATGCGGCTCATATCGGTTTCCGTGATGACTTTATGTATGAGTTTATCAACGGTGGAATGCAAGATCGAACCATCCTCGATTTAGAAAACGAACATCGTGAGGATTGCTTGGTGCTGTTTGAGGAGTACCAGAGTCAGGCGAAAACCATTTATTAAAAAGAGAGCTAACGGTCCCCCGTTAGCTCCATTTTTTATGAGTTACTTATTTCCCATCGTCATCGCCATGACCGCTTTCGCTGTATGAAGACGATTCTCTGCTTCTTGATAAACAATCGAATGGGGCCCGTCGATGACGGCATCTTCGACTTCATTGCCTCGGTCTGCAGGAAGGGCATGCATATAGCACACATCTGGAGCAGCTAAATCCATCATCGCTTGGGTACACTTCCATGCTTTATTTTTGATTAGTTGATCATCGACCACTTGAGTCGATTGATTGGCAACCCATGAACCCCAGTTTTTTGGAATGACAATATCGGCGTCACGATAGGCTTCTTCCATGTTGTGGGTGATGCGGAAGGATCCGCCATTCTCAAGTGCATTTTTCCGGGCTTTCTCGATTGCCCAATCGGGTAAGGGATAGCCTTCTGGATAAGCAAGCGTCACGTCCATGCCATACCTTGGGAATAGTAAGATTTGCGATAAGGGTACACTAATCGGTTTTTTATGGCTGGTTGCGTAGGCCCAAATAATCGACACTTTCAAGTTTTGTGTTGTTTTCTTTACTTCTTGAATCGTCATTAAATCTGCTAACGCTTGCATAGGATGATATAAATCACACTGTAAATTCATAATCGGCACACTCGAATGCGCTGCCATTTCCCGTAAATATTGATTGCCAACTTGCCAAAAACAGTTTCGACATGCGATTCCATGACCATAGGAAGATAAGATAATTGCGGTATCTTTTGCGGACTCTCCATGAGAGATTTGCATCATCGAAGTATCTAAAAACGTCGCATGACCCCCTAGTTGAGCGAGACCCGATTCCATCGAATTACGCGTTCTAGTGGATTGCTCAAAGAACATTAAGAAAGCTGTTTTGTTGGTGAGATAAGGGGTAGGGACATTATGATGAAACTTATATTTTAAATCTTTGGAAACATCGAGTAAGGTATCAATTTCTGCTTTTGTCCATTCTTCTAGGGTAATAAAGTGTCTTCCTTTAAATAGTGGTTCCATATGACTCTCCTTTGGGTTGAAGCATCGATAAATACTGGCTGGGAATCGTCGCATACATCGCGGCGGCTTTGACTAATTCAAGTTTTACGGTTTTCTCATTGGGGGCGTGGGCTTCGACTTCATGTCCAGGACCAAAGCCAATGCAAGGAATCCCAAATCGACCCATAATCGATACTGCATTCGTAGAAAACGTCCATTTATCGATTTTAGGTTGTTCTTCAAAGAGTTGGATATAACTATGTTTTAAGGTTTGGCAAGCAAGGTGTTCTTCCTCTAACACCCAGGTCGGAAAGTAAGACTTTGTTGGGTATACCAATCCCGTATAAGAGGGACGGGCATAGTCATACATTTCCACTTGAGCCCCATACTGTTTGACACTCGGTAAATTTCGGATTTGAGAAAGAGCTAAAGTATCATCTTCGCCTTTCGTTAAGCGTCGATCGATGGAAATCGAACACCCATCCGCTACTGCACACCGAGAGGGCGAAGAAAAGAAAATTTCTGAAACAGTTAACGTTCCTTTTCCCAAAAAGGGGTCACTCTGTAAGGTAGGGTGAAGTGCCTCGACTTCTTGAATGATACGCGCCATTTTATAAATCGCATTATCGCCTCGTTCAGGAGCACTGCCATGGCAACTCACTCCTTGTGTTGTGACTTTGATTTCCATCCGACCCCGGTGACCGCGGTAGATATTCAGACTAGTTGGTTCCGTTATTACCACAAACTCGGGACGAATTTTTTGTTCTTCGATGATGTATTGCCAACAAAGTCCATCACAGTCTTCTTCTTGAACAGAACCAACTACGAGTAGGGTGTAGTCTTCTTTTAAGTCGAGTTCGTTGATGATTTTAGCCGCATAGACCATTGAAGCCATTCCGCCTTCTTGATCACTTGCGCCGCGTCCATAGACAAAGTGCTCATCCTCCGCTCCCAGATAGGGATCGACAGTCCAGTTGCTTAATAACCCAACGCCAACGGTATCAATATGCGCATCCATCGCAATAAGATGGCTTCCTGAACCTAAATAGCCATAGATATTTCCCATGGGATCGATTTCCACACGATCAAAGCCAACATGAATCATTTCTTCTTTGATTCGTTGAATGACGCGTTCTTCTTGGGATGATTCACTCGGAATCGCAATCATATCTCGAAGAAACTTCACCATTTCTTTTTCATATTTTTTTGCACAAGCTAAGATTTGAGCATAGTTCATTCTTGTGGCTCCTTTCGCAAGGAAAGTATCGCTTCATTATAATGGTGGATCTTTTCATACTCTTGATTCCAAAAATCAAGGTGTTTCATTGCATTCAGATAATCCAACGTATATCCAAACTTCAGCCAATCTCGTTCTTTTTGAAGATATAAGCGGTTTTTGGCTTCCTCTGATCTCGTATCTAATATTTTGGAAACGTCCGCTTGCCAGAAGACGTCTTTCAACCATCGACGCAAGACGAAATCTTCGGTTTCTAACACGCGTCGATTGAGATCTTGAATCACTGAATCATAGCGGTCAAACCCGTCGGTCGCGATTGTAACTACGTTTTCATTCGGGCCGAGTTTTAAGTATTTCGCCATTTTGATTGCGCCTAAAATATTGCAGACTCCTGAAACTCCAAAGAGGTCAACCATTGCCAATGATGTCGCTTTTGAGATGCCAATTTCTTGTAATAAATGAGGAGCGTCATGAAGAATCTTTAATCCTTTCACACAGTCATCATCTTCCACCATACAAACAAAATCGGTATTGATGATGTTATGAATTAAGGTACACATTTTATCCCCGATGCCTTCAATCCGATGTTGGCCAATGCCGCCATCGGTTAAAGTAGAACACTCATAAGGTTCAATCGCGACGACTTTCGCTTCAGGAAAATGAACTTTGATTTCATCTCCTGCCGCTAAGGTTCCCGCACTACCAGGAGCGGAGGTGAAACATGCAATTCTCGAGTTACCAATGCCTTTCACTGCTTCAACACAGGAATTGCCTGTTACATAACGGTGAAAGCGATAATTGGGCATGAGTTCAAACTGAGCTAAAGTCCGATTCTTTGGGTTTTTCTTTAACTCATACGTCCGTTCAAGGGTCAAGATGACATCACTTTCGGTTCCAGGAGTTAAGTCAAGTTTCGCTCCATACTTCTCAATTCGAAGATATCGTTCTTTCGACATATTATCTGGCATAATCACAATTGCATCGTATTTCATCAGATTACAAATATACGATACGCCAATCCCGAAATTCCCTGTCGAAGGACCTAAAATCGTATGCTCGCCTGGAATGATCGTTCCATCGACACATCCTTCAATTAAGGTTGAGTAAGCCGGTCCCACCTTGTGAGAACCAGATGGGAAGTAGCATCCCAATAAGACAACGATATTGCAATCCACGCCTGTCAGTTCTTTGGGTAAGATGATTTTACGAACCATTCCTTCCGCATTTTTCCAGGTGATGTCGAACAGATGAATCGGGTGTAGTTCGTCGTTTTTGTGTTGTTCTTTCAACCCTTTGATTCGTTGATCTTGTTTGTTTGGGTCCAACATTTCTTCATAGGTTGGGCCAAATGGTATTGTTCTCATAGTATCCCTTCTTTATGGAAAAGCTGCTTCACAGACTCCCAATCATTTGGTGTGATATCGAGCTCTGAAACCGCCTTTTTCGCATTTTCAATATCTTTTAATCCATTTCCAGTATTAATTACAACCACTGTCTCTTCCGATCGGATGATGCCTTTTTGAAACGCTTCGATTAACCCTGCGAATCCGGCAGCACTGGCTGGTTCTACGAATAAACCTTCTGTTTTTCCTAGGAAAGCCATCGTTGAAAGAATCGCCTCATCCGAAACACTCACAAAACATCCTTTCGACTCTTGGATGGCTCGGATTGCTTTCTTGGGATTTCTAGGAATCCCGACTGCAATCGAATCAGCTAAGGTTTGTTCTTCGCTTTCTTGTACATCTCTTTGATGTTCCCAAGCATCCACGAAAGGCCGACAACCGGATGCTTGTACCCCTAAAAGTTTGGGAATCGATTTTATCAACCCCAACTGGAACAGATCGTAAAATCCTTTATACACTCCTGCAATGGTACAGCCATCGCCTACTGAAACAACGACCCAGTCTATGTTTTGAAACTGCATTTGTTCAGCAATTTCTAAAGCCACTGTCTTCTTTCCTTCGACAAGGAACGGATTAATTGCCGCGTTGCGGTTGTAAAAGCCAAAGGTCTCAATCGCTTGTTTGGAACACTGAAATGCAGCCTTATAATCCCCATCTACGACAATCACGTGCGAACCAAATAATTGCAATTGAGTTCGTTTCCCGATCGGGATGCGCTTCGGGACGAAGATGACGGTTTGCAATCCCAGTTTCGCCGCATTCCCAGCTAAAGAGGACGCCGCATTTCCTGTCGAACTACAACAAAGAATCGTTTTTCCTTCTTCGATGGCCTTCACACAAGCAACGATGGAGGCACGGTCTTTCAGGGATCCGGTAGGATTGAGCCCATCATCCTTAATGTAAAGCGACTTCAGTCCTACTTGGCTGGCGAAGGCTTGGGATGAATACAACGGAGTTCCCCCGACATGTAATCCCTGTTTTGGTTTTTCTTTTACGGGAAGTAAGGAAAGATAACGCCACATCGAAGAATCTGGATTCAACCGAAGAGTTGTTGGATGAAATTCCTTTGCGATTGCTTGATAATCATACACAACATCCAAAATACCTTGTTGTGTACAATCCTCGCAAATCATTCCTTGAGGTAAGGAAGAATAAAATTTTCCACAGGTTGTACAAACAAATCCTTGTAGGTTCACATTAATCCTCCCATTCTAAAGGTGTCCAGTGAAACCTTTCGACATCAAATAAGCCATAATCGGTCAGTTTCAACTTCGGAATCACGGGTAAAGCTAAGAATGCTAATTGTAAGAAGGGATCTTGAATCTCTGGATGGACCCCCATCTCACGTATGATTTCTTCCATATTTTGGAGGGTGTTTCTAACCTGGATGGCATCTTTTTGAGTCATAATCCCAGCGATTTCAAGGCGTAAGAAGGCCACAATCTCTTGTTGATTGGCGATGACAATCCCTCCACCTATCGACTCGATTTGCTTTACTGCAGTGGCCATCGAGACATCATCCACACCGATGGTGATGATATTATGGGAGTCATGGGCGATACTCATCGCCATCGCTCCCTGTTTTAACCCGTAGCCTTTGACAATGGCTTTTCCAATCCGCCCGGAAGCACTGTGACGTTCGACCACACAACACTTCAGGAAATCTCGTGAGATATCACTTTCGAAGAAGCCATTTTTTAAGGTTACTTGATGCTTTTCATTGGTTGTTGTGACATTATTCTTTTCCAATCCCATGACATGTACATAAGGAGAAGAGACTGGAAGGGTAAAATCCAAGGGTTGCTTCGGTAGATGAATCGTATCAAAGACACTTGGAAAATCTGGTTTCTTTAAAGGAGGTACTTCAGGAATTTGGTTCACCTGTTTTCCGTGATAATACACGGCTTTAGGAACGATGTGTGTCAGGGAATCAAACAAAATGAAATTCGCTTGTTTTCCTACTTCAATCGAACCAACATCATGAAGTCCATAACAAGTAGCTGCATTGATGGTTGCCATTCGGATGGCATGCATGGGTGGAATTCCAAACTCGATCGCTAGATTCACATGGTGATTGATATGTCCTTTTGCGAGTATGTCTGCAGGATGATAATCGTCGCTACAGAATAAGAATCGATGATGGTTATCCGGCGTGACGGCAGGAAGTAAATCCAGTACATTTTGCGTTTGAGATCCTTGTCTAAGGTGAACATACATCCCGATTTTCACGCGCTCTTTCGCTTCTTCTTGCGTGATGGCTTCATGATCGGTTTGGATTCCAATCGCGTGGTAAAGCGATAACTCTTTCCCTTGCAAGGAAGGAGCGTGCCCGTCAATCACGCGAGAATTCATCGCTTTAATCTTTGCCATCATCGTGGGTTCTAGCGATAAGACACTCGGGTAATCCATGACTTCTCCTAAGCCTAGGACTTTCTTTTTTTGTTTCCACGCTTGGATATCTTGGACTCGGATTTGTCCCCCTGCTGTTTCAAAGGGGGTTGCTGGGACACACGAAGGAATCATAAAGTGAATGTCGAGATTAGCTCTTTTTGCATCCTCGATCATAAAGCGAAGCCCTTCGACTCCGCACACATTTGCAATTTCATGCGGATCGGCGATGACCGAAGTCGTTCCAAACGGTAAAACGAGCGCTGCAAAGCGACTGGGAGTGAGCATCGAAGATTCAATGTGAACGTGCCCATCGATGAACCCCGGCGCAACGAAAAGACCAGTACAATCCACTTCCTTTATTCCAAAATACTCCCCAATTCCCGCGATTTTTCCTTTATGAATGGCAATATCAGCAACTTCAATCGTGCCATCATGAACATGAATCACAGAGGCATGTTTGAGTACAAGTTTTGCTGGTTGTAATCCTAAAATAATGTCTCTTGTCGTTTTATCCATCTACTTCACCTAAACATTCCCGAATGAATTTTTTGACTAGGTTTCGTGCGACAAGTTGGCGATATTGTTTCGTGGAACGCTGGTCATCAATCGGAGTGGGAACTTGTGCATACTTGGAAATGATGTCCTCCATCTCGTCATAAATCATCTCTTTGGTTTTCCCCAACATCGAAAAATCTAACTCATGATCCCAAAGGATGGTTTTACCAACCGCTCCAAAATAGAGTCGCCATTCCGAAACTTTATGATGATGAAACTGTGCGAATCCCGCCAAAGCAACTTTCGAAATTGCATCCGCTCGTCTCGTTCCAACTTTGTAAAATGCATGAAAATCGTCTACCAGCAAAGGGATATGTATCGCTGTAATCAGTTCATTCGCCGCAAGATGCGTTTTTCCAGGTCCTAGGGCAATCTCTTCGACGGCTATTAGTCGAGTTTTTTGTGCTGATTGGATAAACACTTTTGCCTGCAAAGCACAAAGGGCTAAAACCCCATCCGCTGCTGGAGAAGCATTGGCAATATTCCCGCCCAACGTCGCCATATTGCGAATGGCTGGTGAGGCTATTTCCGTGATGGTTTCCTTTAACAAAGCCGGAGTGAGAGGGTGTTTTGCAATTGTCGATAAAGACACACAAGCGCCTATTTCTAAGATGTGGGAATCCGATTGAATCGTGTGTAATGATTCAATCTCACGCAAGAACATCGCAGGATGAGCGAAGGTTCGCTTCGTTCCTGCCCATCTACGTGCTTTCACCAATACGTCTGTTCCCCCTGCTAGAATGGTATAGGGCGATTGTTCTAATAATTCTAGCGCTTCTAAAAGGGTCTTGGGAATCACATGTTCTGCCATAAGGTTTCCCCCCTTTTCATCGCGAGTTGAACCGCCTCAATAATCATGTTATACCCTGTACAACGACATAGGTTTCCACTTAAGGCGATTTTGATTTGGTCTTGTGTTGGTTTAGGGTTTTCCTTTAAAAGGGCATAAACAGCCATCACCATTCCCGGGGTACAAATACCACATTGAACCGCTCCGGCGTCAATAAACGCCTGCTCAATGATAGAAAACTCCGGTTGGGTAGAAAAGCCTTCAATGGTTTGGACATGGGCTTGGCGAACATTTCCTAGTGGCGTTAAACAAGCTAGATGAAGTTCATTGTTAATCAATACCGAGCAAGCCCCACATTCCCCTTCGCCACACCCTTCTTTGGTTCCATGAAGATGGTGATGGTCACGGAGAACATCGATCAAACGGAGAGTGGGCTCAAAAGGATGACGAACTAAGACCCCATTGAGATAAAAATCGATTGTTTTACTCATCATGAATCAGCGCTCCAATCCGTTCAGGTGTTATCGGGATTCGATTGACTTCTCGTTGAATCGCTTGTTCAATCGCCAGCGCTACCGCAGGCGCTCCTCCTACTAAGGTTAACTCCCCCGTTCCTTTCGCTCCATAGGGACCAAAGGCATAAGGATTGTCGAGGATCACGCGTTCCATCGATGGCGTGTCGACTGCGGTGGGGATGATATAATCAGTGAAATTCTTTTGTAATATTCGACCTTGTTGGTGATTCATTACTTCAAGATAGCCATAGGCAATGCCTTGTAGTTGGCCTCCATCAATCTGACCAAGCACCACTCGCTCATCAATCGCTTTCCCCATATCATACGCCGAATACACTTGTTTGACTTCTACTTGATAGGTATCCGGATCGACAAAAACTTCCACAATCACAACCCCAAAGGAATAAGCAGGATAAGCATCTCCTTGGAAGGTTTCATCATCCCAAACGATATCCTTGGGCTGGACATATGATTTTTCGACTGTTTGACGGATGCCTGTTTGCCACTGATCGAGTAATTCTTTTGCGGCTTGAGCCACCAATCCTCCTACAATCATGGTGGTTCGTGAAGCGACAGTTGGTCCAGAATCGGGAACAAAGTCGGTATCTGGCGCATCAAAATGAATCGTTTCATAGGGTCGATTTAAGATATGACTGACTATTTTGGGTAAAGTTGTTTTAATCCCTTGACCCATATCAACAGCTGCTGTATAAATCCAGACATCATCGAATTCATCTTTTTCTAAACGTACCTTTGCGTGGATATGCTTTGCTTCTCCACTTCCAGTGAATCCACATCCATGGTAGACTAAACTCATCCCAATGCCATGACCCTTGGGATAAAAGTTGTAGTCTCTTTTCTTACGATCATAATCCGCTAAGATTTTGGCTTGTTGGATTAAGTCTGGTAAAATAATGGGATCACGATACGTGCCACTCGTAGATGTTTTATCGCCCTGTTTGGCTAAATACTTATATTTAAAATCATCGATATCTTGATGTAGGTGTTTTGCTAGATGAGCCATAAACATCTCAATGGCAAAGACCATTTGCGGGGCCCCAAACCCCCGAAATGCTCCTGTAGGAACAGTATTCGTTTGGTAAACATCGCCACTTACTTTTAAGTTGGCAATGGTGTACACGCCGCTGGATATAATCATAGCGCGACTTAAAACAACGCCAGATAAACCAATATACGCCCCCCCATCCAAGCCAACATGAACCTCAAGTCCAAGCAATTGGTTCGAAGCATCTAAATAAGCTTTCATTGTCGTCTTTGAGGGATGTCGTTTGGTACTTGAAAGGATGTCTTCTTCTCGTTCAAACAACAATTGGATCGGCTGTTTTATTTTATGAACCGCCGTAGCTAGTTGACAAGCAATGATGGAAGGATATTCCTCTTTCCCTCCAAATGCTCCTCCTACCTCCGCTTGGATGACACGAACAAGATGTTCTTCACAACCCAATGCTTGGAGACATGCGTTTTTCACATAATACGGGCATTGGATGGACCCTGTCAGGGTAATTTTGTCTCCTTCCGGATATGCCAGCATCCCTTGCGGTTCAATGTATGCTTGTTCTTGATAGTCCGTTTGATACGTTCGTTCAAAAACGGCATGTGCTTGAGAAAAAACGAACTCAGGGTTTCCTTTTTGAAATTGATAGTGGACCACAGAATGGGTCCATTCAAACACAGCCGGGAGTTCTTCATACGTGACTTGAATTTGGGCAAGAATAGATAAAATGACTTCCTTGTCTTTGCCAATGACTAAAGCGATTGGCTCGCCAACATGACGAACAACTTGAGAAGCAAAAAATGGCATGTCATCATATATAATCTTAACAATGTTCGTACCCACAACATCTTGTTCATCGACGATGAAATACCCTTCCGGCAAAGAAGGGTAATGACAGGTAAAGCGAGCGTGAGCTTGCGTCGATCGAAGGGTCTTCGCGTAGAGCATCCCATCCATGACGAGATCGCCAACATACTTCGCTTGTCCTTTGATTTTACTCGAGGCGTCCCGTTTTGGAATGGAATCGCTAATATTACTCTTTGATTTCATCATAATACCCCTTTAACGCATGGGTCGGACACTTACTCACACACAACCCACATCGCGCACAAATCAGTGGGTCAATTTCTATCTTGCTGGAATAGGAAATTGCATAATAAGGGCAGACTTCCTTACACAACATACAGCGAATACATTCTTCTTCGACTAAGGTAGGGACAACCCCCTCGTAGGAAAGTCGTTGTGAAAGACGAGCTTGTTTCACTTCATCCATGGAGTGAAACCCATGAAGTTCCATCGTCGGGAGTAAATCTTTGATGATTTTTTTATAAAGTCCTTTTCCCTTGATCAGTGCAGCAGAGAGCATCTGCACGGCATCCGCCCCAGCAAGGATAAATTCTAAGACATCTTCAGCGGATTTAATCCCGCCAACCCCAATAACAGTTAAATTCGGACAAGCCTGTTTAATCCGATACACCGTTGCTAATGCGATGGGTTTGATGACCGGTCCACTCATCCAAACAAAATGGTGGTCTGATGCATATTCAATCGAACGAGTCTTCACGTTGATTTTCATCGAAGGTCCTAAGGAGTTAATCGCCACAATTCCATTCGCCCCAGCTTGTTCAATCACTTTTGCAAATGCTTCAACGGAAGGAATATGGGGACTAATCTTCATATAAATCGGTTTGGCTGTGTGAGCACGAATCGTTTTTACAATCGCTTCAATCACAGATAAGTCAATCCCGACATAATGAGTGGAAATTTCGAAAGCATCCGCAAACGGATCAAGTTTGGGAATTAAAAACGCCATATCTTCTTTCGAATACCCAACACTCACGATGAGAGGGCGATTCTTCTGCTTGACTAAAGCAGGTAGATATTCATCAATCCATGTTTGATAATCGACTTCAGACCATAACTCAGAGTTAAAAACATACTCTTTATCTCCATAAATCGATGGTTTCGGAATATGAGGAGATGCAGTCGAGATGGTTTTCGTAACTAACGCTCCACATCCTGCATTTTGTAAGAAAAGGAGTTTCTCAACATCTCCTGTTAAGGGTCCTGAAGCCGGAAGCAAAGGGTTTTGTAATATGAATCCATCAAATTTCGTCGTTAGCATGATGATCCTCCTTGATTTTATTCCAACAAGCAACTGCGCTTGCTTTTGCTTGGTGATAGAGCGTTTCTAATAAAACCTCGTTTTGTCCGTTTCTGAGACGAAAGATTCCCTGAATGAGGACATCACGAGGGCGCCAATCATCAAACATGCCATAGACGAGATGTCCCATGATATTTTCTTGATTCAACGGCGTGGGATAATCATAGGGAATGATTTGCAAATCACTGTGATACCCGCTCTGAATTCGTCCAACTTGAATGTTAAAACACTGGCTGGTATAAGCATATCCTTGAATAATCGAAGATTTCAAATCGTCCAATGAATAGGCTTCAGGAGAAAAATGTTTTAATTTGGTGAGAAGATATAACGATTTATATTCTGGGGTTATCGCTTGAGACATTCCATCATTCCCAATCAATACAGGAATGCCCTCATTGTTTAATTCGATTGGCGTCGGAAAGCCAACCCCATTGTTTTGATTCGATGTCGGATTCACAACCACATGAGCCTGTCTATGTTTTAGAATTTTTTTCTCATTCTCGCTTAAGAATAATCCATGAACTAAAAGCGAATGGGGTTGAATGAGGGAAAACTCTTCTAAGCGTTCTACAGCTCGTTTGTGATGATGATGTTGCGCCATGGCTTGTTCATAAGAAGACTCCGCCACATGAATATGAATGGGCATCTCCCGTAATTGTTTTTTCACTTCTAAAAGGGTTTCATCTGATAAAGAAAGGGAGGAGTGAAGTCCAAACATTCCTCGAGAGAAAGCATCTTGATGACGTTGATAGAACGTCTGATTCTCTTCGATACATTCAGGAATTGAAAAACGATCGGAAGTTTCAAAACAAAAGCATCCACGCATCCCAGCCGTTTTCACTACCGCTTGGTTCAAAGCATCTAAACTTCCTAAAATCGCACCAGACGCATGATGATCAAACAGGGTTGTAATCCCATGGCGTAAGGCTTGATGGGCAAAAACAATGCCACTATGATAGACCATCGACAGGTCTAAATTGCGATCAAGTTTCCACCAAATTTGATCTAAGGTATCTTGAAATGTTTTAATCTGGGTGGGCAACACCAACCCTCTAGCAAATGTGGAGTAAATATGGGTATGGAGTAAACAAAAACCTGGTAACACAAGGTGTCCTTGACAATCGATGGTTTCTTCTCCCTGAGGGATATAGTCCTTCATTAGTCCAGTTGAAAGAATGGTTTCATCAAATGTAATATATTGATCTTCCTTATATTGAGCAAAATCATAGCTTGTCGCATGAATGAGCGTCTTCATCGCATCCCTCCAATAAACTGTCCTTTATGGGGATTTACACGACCATCTTTCATGACTGTGATGCCCCGTAATATCGTTTGTTGGATTTTGATATTGACACTTTGACCCGCATAGATGTCTTCTTCTGATGATCGAATGGGTGTAGGGTCGATTTTTTGAAACAACACCAAATCGGCATCAAACCCCTCTGCAATTTGACCTTTTCGTTGGAGTCCAAACAACTTCGCCACATGGCGGCTCATCTTGTCAATCACCTGGTTTCCAAACTGAGTGTAAAGCATTGCGAAACTATGTTCAATCCCCCCCACACCGTAGGGAATCTCTGCTAAATGGGTTTTATGTTTGGTTTCAGCGGGATAATGACAATGATCGGTCCCAATCGTTTCAATGGAAGGGAAATTTTGAATCAGTAGTTCCTGTTCCAACGGGCTCCGTAAGGGCGGTGCCATGACATATAAATATCCGTTTGGCTTCGTGTACACGGAATCATGAAACGTAAAATAGTGGGGACAAGATTCAAGATGAAACGAAGAATGGATGAGTTCGGGATACTTTTTTATCAATTCGACGACTGTTTGACCCGAAGAGACATGAACCATATACAACTGACTTTGGGTTTGTTTGACATAAGAAGCTAATTTTAAAGCTTCCAAGGTTTCGGCTTGAGTCGGGCGACTCTGTCCTAACATCGGATAGGGAAGCATAGGATCTTTGATGATGAGTTCATCATTCTCAATATGAGCAGTGACGAGAATATCTTTCGCTTTCGTCGCTTTTAATAACTGATATAAACTTGGATCACTGATTTGGCGATTGCTTTCTGAATAGGTTGTGAAAACTTTGATGCTTTTCAGTGATAATCGTGAAACGGTTTCAACGATGGACTCTAAAGAATCCTGGGGTTCTTTCAAACATGCATGAAAGGTGTAATCACAATGAGAATGCATCGCAGCTTCTTTGCGCATGTGGAAAGCTTGCAGAATGTCATTCACACTTTGACTGGGTTCTAAGAAATCGATGATTGTGGTCATCCCCCCCCGAAGAGCTTTCTTGGTCCCTTCATGGAATCCTTCACTACTGATTTGATTCTTACCTACTAATCCAAAATGTGTATGCGGATCAATTAAGCCAGGAATGACAAAAAATCCAGACGCGTCCACGGCTGTTTTCGCTTCGAAATCCGTGGATGAGAGTTTGGCAATTTTGCCATCCTTCACATATACATGAGTAGGTATAAATGCTTGGTTTACCCAGCATAACCCATTTCGAATCACCGAATCAAACATAAGTGTCTCCTTTAAGAGAGGATTTTATACTGCTTGATATGAAACGTTTCGACAATTTGAGGAATTAAGTCGTGTCGAGCAGACACCACACAATCTAAATGGGAATCGACCATTTCCTGAAAAATGGAATAGAAGCCTTGTTTTTGAATTTCTAACATCCCGATTTCATCTAAATAAATCGGTTCAATCGAGTATTCAATCATCCGTCGAACTTCTCGTTCAATCCGACGGATTGCTTCTTCATAAAAGCGGTAAGGACCAATTTGACAAAGGATTGGTTTCGTTCCCGTATCGAATTGATCACGAATCACATAAGGAAACGTTTCATGAGAAGAGAGTTGTCGTGCATCATACCGTTCCACAAGATGACCTTTCATCACTTTAAAAGCGATAAATCCATCCCCTAATTGATCACGCTCATAAAGTTCAACGAGTCGGGTGGTCTTCCCCGAGTTAATCTTACCAGTAACGAAGTGAATCATGGAGATTTTCTCGCATATGACGTAGAGTGCTGCGTTGATGATGAATTGCTAAGATTTCAGAGGTGATTGAAATCGCAATCTCAGCGGGAGACCCTCCTCCTAAATCTAAGCCAATCGGGGAATAAAAATGGCTTAAATCCACCGAGGGACCAAACTGTGCTTTTGTTTTTTCCAAATAATCGGCGAGTTTTGCGGGGGAACAAAGCATCCCGATGTAGCGCAGTTTGATTTGCTTTTCTAACACTTTATTTATCACATGATAATCATATTGATGACTGGGTGTACAAACCACTACATAAGCATCTTCCTTGATTCCAATCGTCTCAATAAATGGAACAAACGCCATTTCAACGGCTTGATCACAATCTTCAAACCCTTGAATCACCTCATGACGATCATCAATCACGGTAATATGAAAGGGTAAAGTTTTTAAAATCTTTGCGGTAGCTTTCGCCACATGACCCGCCCCAAATAAATACACGCGAGCTTGGTGACCCATGTATTCATAAAACAAACTCACTTCCCCCCCACATACCATCGGAAGTGTCACTTGATCAGCATACACTTTTCCCTCATGTAAGAGATAGGTTTCCAGTTTTGGTTGTTTGGTTTTCAATATTATTTTCGCTTCTTCAACGGCTCGGTATTCCAAAGCTCCTCCCCCAACGGTACCCACCATTTGATGGAGTTCATTGATAATGAGTTTTTTACCGACTTCTACTGGGCCTTCTCCCTGTTTTTTAACCACACTAATCATGACCACTCCGAGTCCTTCTTTTTGCCACTGATATAATGACTCCATGAATGCATTCATTGCATCCCTCACAACAGTATCGTTAAAATGATAGCAAATGCAAAGACAGCGGGGGATAGAATCCAGGACTTACTAAAATTCCATTTTTGAACAGGGAGTCGATGATCAATCACGAGCAGACCGAGTGCTAAAAGACTTGAAATACCCCCCTCGAGAACTGTGAATTGGATGAAATTCGTGAAACTACGAATTTGAAATGCGACGGAACTGGGGTTCAACAACGTTTGAACACCAAAGTAAAGGCACATGAGCAGTCTCCATCCAATCGAAGCGAAAAGAAGATAGCCGACCTTTTTGGGCCAAGATGCTTTTTGAAAAGCTTGAATGACTACGAACACAAGAAGACTTTCCATCACAATCATAATCATCGGATTGATGATTTTAAAAACGTTCGTATAAGGGAAGAATAGATTCACCCCTTTGATCAAGGCCGCAATCACGCCAATCCCTACAACAGAGAGTCGATTTTGAGTTACTTGATATGCTTTTGATAAGAGTAGCATGGCAAAAGGAAATAACAGACTTCCTGCTAGGAAGGGGGGAACAAACCCGAGATGAAGCACATACCCAATCGTGGCTTCAATGATTCCCCAAATGGAACCAAAAAAGACGATAGTAAGAATAAGAGATAGATGTTTTTTCATAGATTTTTCTCCTTTGATTGAAGTGCGAAATAAATTTTTTCTGCGCTAAAAGGTAATGTTGTTAAGCGAATGCCAAGCGCATCTTCGATGGCATTGGCAATCGCTGCGGGAGGCGTATCAATCCCGATTTCCCCAACCGATTTCGCTCCATAAGGACCAGACGGTTCATAACTATCAATAAACTCTGTGAGTAAGGTTGGAAGTTCTTTTCGAGTGGGAATCCGGTAATGTAAGAAATCATTTTCGATTAATTTTCCACTGGCATTCCGATTTGCTTCCTCATAGAGCGTCATCCCCATTCCTTGGAGTATCGCTCCTTCGACTTGTCCTCTCGCTAACATCGGATTGATGACGGTGCCGCAATCGACTACGCTCGTATATTTTTCGACTTGGATATGACCTGTTTGCGTGTCGATTAATACTTCACAAAATCCAGCCATGAATGGCGGAGGGGATTTATGACCTACATAAGATTCCGTAACCATCAATTGTTTTTGACCATGGTTGTAATACAATCGGGAGGATAGTTCTTTCAATGTAATCTGATTTTGATTGCTTTGATTCACAAAGACGGTGCCATCATATTGAACTTGTTGATCCTCACACTCTAAGACCAATGCAGCTTCATGGATCAATTGTTTTTTCATTGTTTGGGCAGCTTGCAGGACTGCATTGCCTGAAACATACGTGGTGGAGGAAGCATACGCCCCTGTATCAAATGGGGTGAGATCGGAATCCGAGGAATAAACGATAATATTCTCTAAAGACGTTTCCAAACCTTCCGCCGCAATTTGAGCTAAGACCGTATCACTTCCTTGGCCAATCTCTGTCGCTCCAATTAAGAGGTTAAAGAATCCATCATCATTTAACTTAATCGTAGCGGATCCCATATCAATGTAGGGAATTCCTGACCCTTGCATCGCAATCGCCATTCCTCTTCCTCGTTTGTATGGATAGGGGGGAATGGTTTTTGGTTGATCCCATCCCATAAGAATGTGACCTCGTTGTATACACTCTGGTAATTTACAGGTCTCCATCGTCATGGCAGTTCCTTCAGTGCCTTCTCCCATAATCGCAAAGATTGGGGATGTTTCCTGTTCTAACATCATATTTTTCTTGCGGAACTCGATGGGGGAAAGTCCACATTTCTTTGCGATGATATCAATACTCGATTCTAATGCGAAATTCCCTTGAATCGCTCCATATCCCCGAAATGCTCCTGCAGGTGTTTTATTGGTATAGACCACTTTCCCATGAAAGCGAACGGACTTGACTTTATTATAAAGGGGTAAAACCTTTGAACCAGCCACCATAAAGACCGTTAAAGCGTGTTCTCCATAGGCACCTGTGTCACTTAAAATATGACAATCGATGGCCTCTAAAACTCCCTCTTTACTAGAACCAAGTTTCATCGTGATTTTCATTGGATGACGAGAATAGGTCGCTTCAAAGACCTCTTTTCGCGTGTAAACTAATCTTGTTGGTTTTCCCGTCTTTAATGTCATTTTGGCACAAATAATGTCCCCATGAATCGCTTGTTTTCCCCCAAATCCACCTCCTACCCGAGGTTTAATGACACGAACACGAGACAACGGCATCTCTAAAACTTGCGCGATAATCCGCCGTACATGGAAAGGGGTCTGTGTTGTAGAATAGACGACTAAACGATTTAAATAATCGAGTCTCGCGTTACATGCATGGGGTTCCATCATAGCGTGAGCTTGGGCTTGGGTATAGAACGTTTCTTCCACGACAATCTCACTTTGAGCCAACGTTTCTTCCACGTTGCCAATGTGCATATGATAACTGGCAGCGATGTTTCGTTTCGGTTCAAAGCCAATGGGAAACATTTCATAAATATCCTCTTCCGGATGAATGACACAGAGATGGTCAATGGCTTTTTCAAAGTCAAGGACGGAAGGTAACACTTCATATTCTACTTCAATGGCGTCAACCGCTGCTTGAGCAATTTCACGATTGATAGCAGCGACCGCACACACTTCATCCCCAATATATCGAACATAATCATCGAAAACAAATTTATCATGAGGAGAGGGTTCTGGATATCCTTGTCCAGCACGAGTATAAGCGATGCGAGCAAAATCAGCTTTTGTGAGAATGGCTTCTACTCCGGGCATTGTTTCTGCAGGTAGCGTGTTAATTTGCTTGATCCGTGCATAAGCATGAGGAGAACGTTTCACAACAATCGTTAAGGCATTGGCTTCGATGAGATCGTCTGTAAAGGCAGGACGTCCTAAAAGAATACCAAGTCCATCTATCGATGCGTGTTGCTTCGATGCGACTTTCATAGCGTCTCCTCCTGTAAGTATCGTTGAATTGCGATATGTTGTGATTGATATCCCGTACAACGACATAAATTTCCAACCAGGTACTCTTTAATCTCATCTAAAGATGCCTGGGGATTTCTTTGTTTTAAAGAATAGACAGCTAATGCTAAAGCTGGATTACAAAATCCGCATTGATCGGCTCCTTCAGAACCAAAATAACTCGCAATCTTTTTCGCTTCTGTTTCAATCCCTTCAACAGTCGTGACATGTTGATTGGCGATTCGAACAGTCAGTACCGAACAAGAAGGGACCATGTTTCCTTCGAGCAAGACTGTACAAACCCCACAGCTAATTTGATCACACCCACGGCGAACACTTTTAAGACCTAGCGTACGTAAGGTATCTAATAAGACTTCCCCCGGTTCGGGATTGAGGGAAACCAATCGTTGATTCAACCAAAAGGATACACTCATAAATGATAAACCTCCTTCAATCCTCGCATCGCAAGGGTTTGTAATAGTTGCGTTCGGTATTCTTGTGATGCTGCTTGATTGCCTCCGACCTTGCACTCGAGAATGATTTGTTGGACAACCTCTTGTAAGAAGGCTTCATCGATGACGTCGGCTTCATTTAACAAATTCTCTGCTTGATAGGCACGAATCGCGATTTGAGGTCTCGCCCCAATCGCAATTTTATCCATTTGGGGGGTTTTATAAATCGCTATGTTGAGAATAGAAAAATCAAGTGCCGTTTTTTTCATAGAATGAAAATACCCAATAGCGGAATCTTTCGGAATCAACACATGAGTGAGGATATCTTTGCTATCCAAGCCGCTTTCTAAAAACTCACGCAACCAAACATTGCCATGTTTATGGAATTGCAAAATAGCATCGAAAGCTAGTAGTACGGGGATCACATCCGAAAAACCATATTTCCCCATAATGGTCCCGCCAATCGTTGCGACATTTCGAAGCGATGGGCCCATCACCACCTTACAGGCTTGGGGCAGGATTCCTGAGGCTAACTCATTCAAGTAGGGATGCGTCGTGATTCCCTCAAGCGGCGTCATCGCTCCCATGGAAATCATGTGCTCTTTTACTTCAATCTCGCTTTTTACACAATCTTGCAAGTCAATGGCAAGATCAATCTGTTTATGGGTTAGTTTTAACCACGCACCTCCCCCAAACAAAACCGCTTTTCGGTCCTCTTTGGTGAATGCTTCATACGCTTCTGCGACGTGTTTTGGACGAATCCATTCCTGAATAATCATACGACCTCCTCCAAGGTTGACCCTTGTATTTGTAAATATTCTTCCAATGTATCGATATCATCGAGAACATGTTCATCAAGGACAGAAACGGTTTCCACTTGGTGTTTGTTTCGAAATGCTCGTAGATTGGAGTCAAGCGGTTCTTGCAAACAGAGCTTGACCATTTTTTGAGATAAAAAAAGCGGATGTCCATACCGATTCGCATACATTGGCACACGTAACTCACCTGACGCTTGTAATAAAGCTTCGATGGTAGTTGGGTGTACCAAGGGACAATCCCCTGGCAGAAGGAAGACATCCCCTTCACTGTGGGTGAGTCCTTGACGAACGGATAAGAACATGCCTTGCTCATAGTTTGGATTATAAACAACCTTCACACGGTCGATGCCTTGGCATTCTTGACGAATCTCTTGGTCGTAAAAACCACTGACAACCACGATGGAATCGACAAATGACGTCATGGATTGAATCGCATGACGAAGAATAGACTGATGATGAAGGGGTAGTAAGAGTTTGTTGCGACCGGTACGGGTGGATTTCCCTCCGGCGAGAATGACGGCTGTAATCATACGACCTCGACTTAGAAAAAGGCTTCTTGAGGCGTGTCATTCGTGATGTCTTAGCTACTTATTTGTTCTTATTGTAGCATCCCGCTGCAATTATTTCAAAGGGGCGATCGAAAATCACTTCGATATTTCCTTAAATCACTCGCTTAAGGGTGAAAAAAAGAGGAAGAAACTTCCTCTTTACTGTTTGATGATGGAAATCATGGGAATTAGCAGGAATGCGAGCCATGATATATGGAATGCTTGGAAAAAGAAACCAACTACAATGAAGATTGTTAAGGCGATAAAGGGTGAAATCGCTACTAGTTTTTGCTTGGAATCGCCTTTCAGAATCGCAACAACAGGAACGCTTAGGAAGACAACCCACAACCAAGGCCAAGTAGTTTGAGTCCATAATCCTATTCCGATATACACGATTAAAGCAACGATAAAGGTGATTTTCTCCACCCAGCCACCCTTGAATAGGGAAATTTTTATATCTCCTACTAGAACAAGATAAATAACCGGAATCAAGAAAGCTGCAGAAGCAATCATAAACGCTTGGTAGGTATAACCAATATATAAGTACAGACCAATCGCAATCAGGAATGCTAGTTCGCCGACCCAAACATGTGATTTATTGGGTTTATTCAGTAATCCTAACATCGGAATCAACAAGAAGACTAACCATCCGGGATTCCATAATCCAAATTCTCCAAGGATGAAAAATGCAGTGATTGCTAGAAACGGTGATAATGCGGTAAGCATATGCAAGAGATTCCGATGACGATGCTCTAAAATCCCTGAAACAGGGATTAAAAAGAAAATTAACCATCCTGGATGCCACGCACGGTAGTAAAATCCTAATACTAGAAATCCGGTAACCGCGAGAAAGGGAGTTAGGGACGTAAACCAGTACTTGTTCTTCTTGTTTGTTATCGCGTCTGAGACAATCGCACTCATCGGGATTAAAAAGAACACAAGCCACGTCGGATGCCAAATTTGCAATCCAAAGCCAATTCCAAAGAACAAGATAATGGCGATGAAGGGCATTAACGCAACCACTTTATTTTTGCTTTTTTTCTTCGGACCAATCGTTGCTTTTTTTTCTTCTACGAGCGCTTGGACGATGTATTTTGGTTGTCCTAATTTAGCAATCGCTTCTGATTCCGTTTTGCCACTTTCAATGGCATCATCAATCATTTGTGAGTAATCACTTAAGATGTCTTTAATTTCTTTGTTGGTAAAATCACGTTCGTATAATAATTCCTCTAATTGTTCTAAAAAAATTCGTTTCATGGTTATACACCCCCTATTAATTGAACGACCCCACCTAAGAATGAAACCCATTCTTGACGAAGTTCTTCGAAACGTTTGATGCCCTTTGGAGTTAATCGATAATACTTTCTTGGCGCGCCAATGGCGGTTGTGACTATGTAATTCTCGAGTAGATCTTGTTCGGTTAATCGACGTAAGATTGGATAGATGGTATTTTCATTCACATCCAACACCGATGAAATGGTATCGATGACTTCATATCCGTACATGTCTTTTTTCGCAATCACAGCAATGACGCATAATTCAATGATTCCTTTTTTGAATTGAGAATTCACAGTAGCACCTCCTTACTGTGCAATGCACAATACTAAGATATCATACTACTGTGTAAAACACAATACCTATTTTTCAATTTTTTTTATTTTTTTAAATTGTCTATTTGAAAGTTTGCAGTTGGACCGTGATAGGGGTGCTTTGGGGCTTTTCTGCCTACAATTCGGATTGCTTTGGTTGGACAATGATTTAAGCAACGATAACAGACTTCACAATGTCCTCTGGTCATCACTTGATTTTCTTCAAAATCGAGGTTATGAACGGGACACAGTTCAATACAACGCATGCACTGGATACAGCTTTTCGCATCAATTTTGATGAGATTAGCCATCGATTGCTGATCAAAATGCTCATAAGGGAACCGTTGAAGTAACCCTAACATCAACGAAAACGGATTTGATCCCAATCGATAGGGTCGATTGGTTTGAATGCGGTGAATGAGAAAGGCAACTTTTCGGTGGACGCGTTTCGCGATGACTTCATAGGGGGGATGTTTCCGGGTGAGCCAACTAATATCGGTAATATTATTGGGCATATTGATGTGAATTTGGTACCGACTTTGAAATCCTTGCTTTTGGATCAGTCTTCCAAGATATGCTGCACCATCACCGGAAAACATCATCTGGGTTACAAAGGTGAAACAACTTTGATGTCCTTGAAGAGATTTGATTTTTGTTTTCACGATATGGGGAAAAGAGGAACCATAAACAGGAGCACCAAAACCAATCAAATCATAGGTTGAAATGGTTTCAGAAGTGAGATTACCATCCTCCAAGCGAAACAAATCGCACTGAAATCCGAGTTGTTGGAACTGATTCTCAAACTCTTTGGCGACATAATACGTATTTCCCGTTCCGGAAAAGTATAAAATAGCAATTTTCATGGTTGGATATGCCGTAGTTTTTCTTGAATCGCTACAACCCGATTATGAATCGGGGGATGCGAGTATGTTAAGGACACGACAATGGGGTGGGGGGTTAAATTGGAGAGATTCGCCTTAGCAAGCTGTTTTAAAGCGGCTTGCATCGCTTCTCCATAACCCATCAAGACAGCATAACCATCTGCTTGATATTCGAATTTTCGACTGAGCATCGAAAGAGGAATTTGTAAGAGCGAATCAAAGGGAGATACAAGGATACTAAATAATACAATGCCGAATCCAAAGGTCGTGGCATCAAATCCAAAAGCGGTAGAAAAGATGGGGTTTGTGACTAAATAAAGGAAGAAACTTAGATATAGCAACATCATCACAGCGGAGATAATCATGTTTTTAAACACATGCTTGTACTTCCCATGACCAATTTCATGGGCTAGGACACTCACGATTTCATCTTCCGTCATCGTCGCAACGAGGGTGTCAAATAAAACAACATGTTTATGCTTGCCAAAGCCCGAGAAAAAGGCATTTAATTTGCCACTCCTTCGCGATGCATCCATTATCGAAATCGATTTGATTTGAACGTTTGTTTGAGCTGCAACAGCTTCGATTTTCTCTTTTAAAGATCCTTCTTGTAAAGGTGTTAATTTATTAAAGATTCGTACGAATACGGTGGTATAAAGCAGATTGATGACCACTTGTAATATCATCCCAATCCCCCAAACGACAAGGATGAGGATCCACGGATTGTTGGTCACTGCTAAAAGTCGCATAATTCCCCATGATAATAAACCCCCGAGGATAAAAATCAATAGGGTGGCTTTTACTTTATCCAGGAAGAAGGTTTTATGGGTGGCTTTATGAAACCCATATCGTTTTTCTATCACAAATTGCCGATAATAATCAAGCCCCCAATCTAACCAGGAAACCAAGAAATAATAGATTCCTAAAAACAGTAGATTTTGAACATCAAGAACAACTCCAAGGGTTGATAAACCTTGAAAAAGCAGTGGGAAGACACCTAAAAGAAGTAACAGAAGCATCCATCCATACCGTAAGGTTCGTTGAACCATTTGAAATTTTAAAGTATCCATTAAATAGGAATACCACTTTTTATACCGCTCAGGCTCATAAATATCTTGAACCAAAGGGGATAAGGGTTGATGGCGATTGCGGTATGTTAAATAAGCTAAAATCGTTTCGTATAGGAATGCAACACCTAACATTCCATAAACCAATGCTTGGATCATTAGAATCCCTCCTTTTGTTACCATTATCATATCATAGGAGAAGAAAAGGGTGAGATGAATCAGAAACATTTTCAATGATTTCCTTGGAAACCTCGATTTGAATTCATCTTTTTGATATAATAGAGAATAATTCTGTAGAAACGAGGGGGTGAATATATGAATCCTGATTTTGTTCGAGTTTTTGTTCAATTACTGGCCAATGCATTATTATTGTTTGCCAGTTCGTTCTTAATCTCAACATTAAACATCAATCCTAAACAAGAGCACATTGTCAAGAAAATTCTTATTGGTCTTCTTCTTGGTGGTTTCGTCATTGTGATAATCTATAATGCGCTCAATTTTGGGGATGGATTAATCTATGATACACGTACTGTTTTAGTCAGTGTCGTCGCCTTTTTCTTCCCTGTGGAAACAGCAATTTCGACGGCAGTAGTCGCAAGCGTTTACCGCTACTTCTTTATTGGAGGAGTCGGACGATTTGCAGGAATTTCATCCATTTTTACAGCTCTTCTTGCCGGCATTGCGATGCGAGTATTGCGGAAAAAAATTCATAAAATGAGCAACATCCTTTATTATTATTTACTTGGTGTTCTCGCATCAATATTTATGATTGTTTCCCAATTTTTACTACCCTATAGTACCTGGATTACGAATGTCCCAAGGATTATTTTACCTGTCCTATTGCTTTATCCGATTTTGACTGTATTACTTTCCATTTCGATGAATAACCAGTTCAAGCGAATCAATGCGGATTCGACAATGAAAACCTTACAAAGTCTCATGAAAGCCTCATTAGATGCTCCTGAGCAAACGTCTATCTTTGCTTTAAATATGAAATATGAGTATCTTTTCTTTAATAAGTACCATCATGATTTCATGAGCAAACATGATTTGGTCGATGTTTATCCTGGAATGAATTTGTTAGATCAAATCAAAGATATCGAAGATCGTAGTGAAACAAAATCATTATACGATCGTGCGTTAAGCGGTGAAGCATTTACCATTTTCCGTCAATTTGAAGTCGATGGAACGATGCTTTACTATAAAAACAACTATGGCCCCGTTTTTGATGACCAGAACAAAATAATCGGATTAGCCGTAGTCGCGACAGAAATAACCCAACAAAAAGTGTTGGAGACAATGTTACTTGAAAAGGAAGAAGATTATCGTTTACTCATCTCTCGGATGAAACAATCTCTTGCTTTACATGAGTTGATTTTAGATCATTCAAATAACCCCATTAGTTTTCGTTTCTTATCCGTCAATGATGCTTTCTTAGAAACCTTTCATTTAAAATTAGAAGATGTGATTGGAAAGACACGCGAAGAGGTGTTTCCTACTAGTGATAATAAATGGAAAGATACCTTAGCGGTCGTTGCTCTAACGGGTAGCCCGATGGAGTTTGAAGCCTACTCTCAAGTCGCCAAACGTCATTTACATTACTCCTTCTACTCTCCCAAACCGAATCAGTGCGCGGCTATTATCACAGACATCACCGAACGAATCGAATCCCTTCAACGCCTAGAAGCCAGTGAAACCCGACTTCGAAATGCCGTCAATGAAGCTCCTATCGCGATAATGATGACCGATGAGGATGGAAGTATCATCCAAATCAATAATCGTTTTCAACAATTACTGGGATATACATCCAATGAATTAAGACGGATAGAAGACTGGTGGTTACACGCCTTTGGGGCGATACCCGATGATTTCCAAGAACAATTAGAAACTTCATTCAAACAAGAACATCGTCGCTATGCTGGCGAGTTTAACATCCTGAAGAAAAATAAAGAGACCCTTATTTGTGATGTCTACTCTGCAGTGATTGGTAAATCAGAAACGAATAAGCGGATTTTAATGAATGTGGTCATTGATATCACCGATCGCAAGAAAAAAGATGAAGAAATCTTGTTTTTATCCTATCATGACCCCTTAACTGGCTTATATAATCGGCGCTTCTATGATCAAAGCATTTGGAATTTACGCCAAGTAAAAAACATGCCGCTTTCCATTATTATGGCAGACATCAATGGATTGAAGTTTACCAACGATGCCTTTGGCCATGGTGCGGGTGATCAGCTTCTTCTTCGTGTTCGGGATTTGTTTAACAAGTTCCAACGTGAACAAGATATCGTCGCTCGGATTGGTGGGGATGAGTTTGTTCTTATCCTTCCAAAAACCACCACCGAAGAATCCAATCAATTGATTGATCGAATGAACCTCGAGTTAGAAAAAATGGTTCTCAATGGCATTACGATTTCCGTTTCATTCGGGGTATCCACTTGCTATGACACGAAGGATATTGAAGATACCATCAAACATGCGGAAATCGACATGTACAATAAGAAGTTATACGAACTTTCTAGTAAACGTTCTGAGACTGTGAAAGCGATTATCTCCACATTATATTTAAAAAGCCCAAGAGAAGAGATTCATTCCAAGCAAGTAGCCAATCACGCAGTCGCGCTGGGTCAACTCCTCAATATGCGGAAAGATGAACTGAATCTACTACGGTTGATGGGCAACTTACACGATATTGGAAAGATTGCAATTGATGAGCAAATCCTTAATAAAGCAGAGCCCTTAACAGATTCTGAATGGCATGAAATTAAAAAACATCCAGAAACCGGATATCGGATTTTAGCTGCGACAGTTGAATACATGGAAATCGCAGAGGATATCTTATCGCATCATGAACGGATCGATGGAACGGGCTATCCAAAAGGCTTAAAAGGAAACAAAATTCCCTTACGAGCTCGCATTATTGCAATAGCAGACGCGTATGAAGCCATGACGTCCGAGCGCCCCTATGCCAAGCAATTGACGACGCTGGAAGCCGCCAAAGAGTTAAAACGTTGTGCAGGAACCCAGTTTGATCAAAAGCTCGTTCAGAAATTTATCGAAGGTTATTTGAAATTGAGTTGCGATACACTATAAACATTAAAACAGCACATCGATTCGACCGATGTGCTGTTTATTTTATGTAAATACAACGAGTAAAACAACCACTAAGTAAGCAACAAACAAATAATTGGCCGACTCAAACGTCAGTTTAAAGTGGCGTAAAAACTGAAAAGGCTTGTAATCTTTTTTGACCACAAAATGATAGAAAACAAGACCGATAGCAAGGAAAATAGCATAGTCGAGCAAATTCACCCATTCCCACAGTTTGACCGTGACGCTTAATCCATAAATCCACTGACCAAGTTCTTTGTAAAAAAGCCCAATTCCTAAACATCCGACTGCCAAAAGAATCATGGAAATATCTTGAAGCGGATTCTTTTGTTTGACTAGATTTTGTTTCGGCCCAAACAAGACTGTTGAGAATTTAATAAAGGAAGTCACCGTTCCTAAGTTAATCAAGAAGAAAAGGGACTCTTTGATGAAATCTCCTTTGACTGCATATTTGACCATGGATTTCGACACAAAGCCGTTCAATAACGGAGCCCCACTGATGGAAAGCATCGCAACGATTAAGACAATCCCAATCAAGGGGAAGGTTCGCATGACCCCTCGAACTTCATAGACTTTTTTGGTTTGATAATGTTTAATCAATACCCCAGCTGCTAGAACCAGTAAGGATTTAAATAAAGCATGGTTGATTATATGAAGAACGCCCCCATAATAAGCGGTGAGGTAGGATTGTGAAATACCCATCATCATAATCCCTACTTGAGATACCGTATGATACGCTAAGATTTGTTTCATATCCTTTTGACTAATGGCAAAAGCAACCCCGACGAGAGCAGTCACCACCCCTAACCAGAAAAACAACTCACTTAACTGAAGCGGGACATTCACATACATATACCGATTCAAGCGGATAAAGACATAAAGTGCGCCTTTGACAACGAGACCAGATAATAGAGCGCTAATGCCTGATTGAGCAACCCCATGAGCTTTCGGAAGCCATGTGAAAAGAGGAAACAACGCTGCTTTAACACTAATTCCTGAAATCATAATGATATAGGCAAATTGGACGACCGTGCGGTCACCTTGAAGTGGAATCAAGTCTTTTAGTAATAAAATATTAATCGTTCCAAAGGTATTGTATAAAAAGATAATCCCAATCAGGAAGAAAAGCGCACCAACCGTATTTAAGAGGAGATAATAAATCCCCGCTTGAAACGATGGACCAGTTTTTTGATAACTAATCAGCACTGTTACAATGACGGTAACCAATTCTAAAAAAACAAACATATTGAAGAGGTCATTCGTTTGAATCATTCCGAGGAAAACCCCTTCTAAAAATAAGAAGAAAAATAAGAATTTGTGATCTTTACGACGAAATTGGAATAAATAGAGTAACACAATCGAGAAAATGACAATCGATAATAAGGTAAAAGTCAAATTGAGCGAATCGGCATAAAAACTAATCCCGATGCGTTCACTCCACCCCCCAAAGACAATCAAGTGATGCTCAGGATTCGTCAACCAAAATTGATGGTAAACGAAGAATGCAATGAAGAGAGTTATTTGCGCAAGAAAGGAAAGAGAAGTGATCCATGGCTTTTTAAACAAGTAAATAATGACGCCAAAAATGACTGGGATAAAAACAAAGAAAATGGGAAGTTGATAGGCAAAGGGCATGATTATTCCTCCCTTCCAAGAACTTCTTTCCACTCTACCGAACCGTAGTTATGGAAAATCTTAATACAAAGCATCAATGCTAAAGCAGTAATGGTGGAACCGATGACAATCGTTGTAATCATTAATGCTTGAGGAATGGGGTCTACGATGTTTTCTATCACATTGCCAAGAATGGGGATAGATCCCCCTTCCAAATTACCAAGGTTTAAGAATAACAAGATGACTCCAGCCTCGATAATCGTGACACAAAATACACTTTTAATGATATTTTTAGATGTTGCTAGTCCATAAAGACCAATTAATATAACAATGATAGTTAAAATGGGAGACATTTAGCGACCCTCCTTGAGAAAGGCAGTGAATATCGCCACAAGCCCTAAGGATACTTTGATGCCAATTAAAACATTCAGAGTGATTAAATAGATTGATTTAACTGCTTCTGAGGCAGATAAATCAAAGGGGTTTGTAAAAAAGGTGCCTTTCGTAAAATAGGAAATCGAACCTACTGCTAAAATCGTTAGAAACAAAATCTTCTCAATCGTTAGAATCTTGTCGATGGAGGTTGCTTTCTTACTATCAATATAATACAAGATTAGAATCGCTGTAGCGACAATCGCGCCACCTTGGAATCCTCCACCAGGACTAACATGGCCGAACAAGATGACATAGATTCCAAACATCAACATAAAGGGATACACCATTCTCGAAAAGGTGATGAATAATCCCGGAGTGATTTGCTTATCGAGCATGAAGGATGCATTTTTCTCGGTAATCTCATGTTGGGAAATCCAGGTAACCCCCGATACCGCCGCAATTAAAATCCCGGCTTCAAAAAGACTATCAAACAACCGATAATCTAAATAAATACCCGTTACAAGATTTAAAGAGCCAGTCTCTAAATACCCGTTCGCAAAGAAATAATCTTTCCCATAGGTCGAGAAGAACGCTTCTAAATCAATAACAGAATATAAAAAACCAAAAAAGATGACGACGAGCAAGACGATCAAGGAGATTCTTCTAATCATTTTTCTTCTCCTCTTTCAATGTGATGATTTTGATATGGGGTTTGTCCTTTACTTGGTTTTTTAGTTTCGTCATTAAAACACTGGAAGCTTTTCCATAAAACACATACTGATTGGTTTGATTGTCTTTCGTTACAATCAAATCGACATTTAACTCCTCAATTAATTTTTTAGCTTGTCCTTGAATATCAACGCAAATATTTAAACTTAAATCAAATTCCTTCACAAAATCGCTCAAAATTTGATACCCTTCTCCAGACAGTTCAAAGCCATACTCAATAAACCCATCATTGGTACGATCGAGGACAATAAATTCTCGTTGTCGAGAAATGGAAATGACATAGATTAAGGGAATAATCGCGCTACCAATCGCCACCTCGGCAATCGCTACATCAGGCGCTTTATTTATAATATACAAACTCGCTGCGACCAAGCCAAACGTCGCAATTAAAATGATAATCGTGAAATTACGCTTGTGAATAACAACCG
The DNA here is from genome assembly GCA_964483655.1 of uncultured Candidatus Izemoplasmatales bacterium. Taxonomy (GTDB): domain Bacteria; phylum Bacillota_I; class Bacilli_A; order Izemoplasmatales; family Hujiaoplasmataceae; genus JAUXXX01. The sequence continues at coordinate 17,401 of CAZABW010000003.1, read as the reverse complement.
AAATGGCAATCACGATTAAGATGATTTGGAGAAGATACGATACCAGTTCAATCATGTTGCTCTTCTCCTTCCTTCTCTGTAGATATACCGGTTAAAAATGCAGAACGAATATTCACATGAGAACTAATCGGATTTGTAATAAACAAGAATAGGATTAATAAAATCAAACGAATGGCGAAGGCAAAGGAAGGCACAAAGAAAAAGAGGGCAAATATCACTAACAAAGCCGCAACAGTGTCAATCGTAGTAGCGGAAATAATCCGCTCATAGATGTTTTTTAAACGAAAGACCGCAATCATTCCAAACAATAAAAAGATCCAAGCTAAGACAAGTAAGACGACGCCAATCCAAATCATTTTTCACGTCCCCCTGTCATAATGAATTTTGCTAATAGAGTCATCGTTAAGAAACCAATAATGCCATAGGACAATGCGATATCTAAAAGCAATAAGTTTTCGTTTAAAATAGCATAAATTACGACAAATAAAATGACCTTAATCGAAATGAGATTTAACATCAAAATACGATCCCAAATCGTCGGGCCAATGGCTAAACGAACAAATGCGACCGCCATCATCACCGCAAGAAGAATTAAGGTATACTCTAAAAACTGCATTTGATCACCTATTTCAAATATTTTTCAAAGTTATCACGAATTGGTTGTTCCAACTCGGCTTGGGTAATCCCTGGTTTTGCTAGTTGCATGACAGTTATGGTAAAACCATCCGTTTCAATGGTTATTGTGCCTGGAGTTAAGGTAATCGAGTTGGCAATAATCCCCACCACTACAGGATCGTCCGTATTCAATTTCATTTCGAAAACGACTACTTGATAATGTCTGGAAATGACGTTATGCACATACTGAAAGGCGGATTTGAAAATCTCAATAAATAATTTAAACAAATATGGAACGAGCTTGTATCCTTTAATCCCTTTAAATAAGGACTGATCCTCTTCAAAAAGAACTCGTTTACTCGCTAAACTCACGAAAAAACTCACGGCGAGACCAATGAGTATGTTAAATAAGGTAAAATCCATGGTTAGTAGAATCCAAAACGATGCCATGATGATGAATATCTTGTAGTGTTCTTTGATAAAAGTCATGAGATCCCTCACTAGAATATTGCTTTTAAGTTCAAACAAATAACAGGTATAGTATACCTTACTTCCCCTATTCAATCAAGAAAAAACCCCATTCATTGGGGTTATTTGATCGCTTTTTCAAGCAAGGCAATTTCAATGCCTGCACGTTCGCCTATACCTTCATAAATGATGTTCTCTTTATCACGTAATGTAATAGCGATTTTTCCTGAGATGCCTTCTTTAATCACATGATCCATCTGCCCTTCTTTCGGTGCTTTGAGCGCAACTGATGTATCACTCCATGCCTTTAACTCTAAAGTAATCGACCCTCGTTTAAAGACGAAATGAACCTCTTGGTCTGTCTGAAATAGTTTCTTCTTCGTCGCTCCATTGTATGTCGCAAATCGATATTCCTCTGATCCAATGGTCAGATTAACAATAAACCCTTCAAAAGCAGTAAATAAGAAGGGGATATGAGCAACCGATGCCATGATGGAAACATCTTCTCTTGGAAAGTGGTTGGATTGCATCCATACATATTGCTTGGGAAATGAGATTCCCCAGTCTTTTTCAAGGTATCCTTTTCCGTTTGTAAAATCAATCGTTTTACTATTCAAAATGAGCGATCCACTGATAATGTGATTCATCGATAGAACACCATGGAAGCACTCCATGAACGATAGATAGGCATAGGGCCCCATGATAGAAGGCTCTCCGAATTTGGTTTTGATGGGTGTCAGCTGTGTAAACGTCAAGACTCCACTTAAAGCGATATCCATCTCATGAATGTCCAGTTCCATCCGATCTTGGTAAAAACGAGTCCCCCCAATATCAATCATGAAGGGCTGATCTTGATAATGGAACTCATCCTTTTCGAATCGACAATACCATGTTTGGGGGTGTTTGCTTTTTCCTTCTTGATATATCACTTGGATGAATGCATGGGGATTGGTCTCTTCCAAAGAAATTCCCGGAATCAAAGCTAATGTTGTATTCGCCTTCCGATTCACTAATTTATAATACCAACCCTCAAAATAGCGTTTGGATTTATTTCGTCCTTGAAATAAAATGGGATGTTTAACTAAATTCATGGAATGGTCACCTTCCAAATGTATCGAGAATGAGTTGTACTGTTTGTTGGATTTGTTCCTCATTTGTTATAGTAGCAAATCCATCCCCCTTTTGTAAACCATAATCCCCAAATCCAGCATGATTTCCGCCTAAAATAACTTCAAAACGGCGCTTTTCCTCTGGTAAAAGGGAAAGTCTGGACTCGATATCTTCTTGACTTGTCAGTCCATCCAACTCTGCATGAATGAGTAAACTGGTTAGATGATCATAACTTCCTTTAGCAAAAGGATAACTAGCCAAATAAATCGCGCCTGAATATCGAGGATTATCGACGACAACATTGGACAGGGCTACCCCTCCTAAGGAATGTCCCAACACAATCCAAGAAGTCGCTTCAAACGCATCAAGAAACTGATCAGCTAGATTAACTTGAAAAAATGCTAATGAAAACAACATCTTCGGTAAATATACTGTAAATCCGGCTTCTGCTAAAGAAAAAGCTAATCTAGCGTAGGCTAAATGAGATACTTTTCCCCCTTGATAAATAATGATACTGGACTGATTAGGAAGTTCAGTCGGTTCAAAATAAACATACTCTGTTTGATTCAATCTTCTCGTTTCTACGAATACCGTTTCACTCGATTCGAGATACACCATTGCATCCGTTGTTGCTTTGGTTTCTGAAAGTAAATATTGAATGGCAATTGCTATAACGACAACAAAAGAAATGATAATAATTTTTTTAACCATCGATCGCTTTTTCATGATGACCACCTCGAACTCATTCTACTATGAAATAGACACATTCACAACCAAAATGCACAAAAGAACAAAGGGTGCATATTTCCCCCTCAGCGAATCAATTGTTCACCATGTTGGAGACGTTTCCACGCCAAACAGGCATGTTCTTTTGGGTGGATTTACACCCATAGTCCCTATCCTTAGAGCACTGGGGAACATTTTGAATCATGTTTGAAGAATTACGCTCTTTCTCAGATCCCACATGTATCTTGTATTGATAAGCACTTAGAATTTCCTAGAGAAAGAAAAACCTGTTCACTTTGGGGGTGTAAACAGGTTTTTCTTCTTGAATTATGGGGAGTGTGAAGATTGTTATACGCCGACAACGCCACCTAAAAGGGCATTGAGGATGATAAGAGTGATAAATCCAGCGGCCCAAGCAGCAGTTGTAGCGCCTGACCAGAATTTGAGTTGTTCTTTTGGTACTGTAATACCAATCGAACGATTGACAACATGGAAGTAAGAATCATTGAAGTATCCGAAGAAGACTCCACCGACCATCGCAGCGAGAGCACCGAACACAGGGTTCGCACCAGCAGCTAATAAAATCGGAGCACTAATCGAAGCGGAAGTGACCAACGAAACGGTTCCAGAACCTTGAATGAAACGAACGATTGTCGCAATTAAGAAGGGTAATAAGATAAGTGGAATTCCCCAACCAGCGATTCCATTCGCGATGGTTGCGCCAACGCCTGTATCTTGAATAACGCGGCCTAATGATCCACCAGCACCCGTTACAAGAAGGATAATCCCAGCTTGACGTACACCAGCATCCATATGTTTTAACGCTTCTTCTTTTTTCATTCCAAAGCCAAGTCCGTAAATCGCAATTAAGACCCCGACAGCAACCGCAGGAATGGGGCTACCGATAAAGGCAAACGCGCCACCGATCCAAGTCGATGCAAATCCGGTTACCGCTGTTTTTAATACTTGATTCAACACGATTAAAATAATCGGAACTAAAATCGGAGCGAAGGATAACCACGTGCTTGGTAATTTTTGAGAAGGTTGTTCATTGATGTCAAAATCGAACACTTTTTCTCCAGCTACTTCTAAGCGCACTAACTCGCCTTGTTCATTGGGAACGATATTGATAGACTTAGAAACCCATTTGATGTAAAGAAGTCCAGCAATTGTCATTGGGATGGATAGTACGAGACCCCAAAGAATAAGCGTACCAATTTCAACGCCGAAGGATCCACCGACAGCTAGAGGGCCAGGAGTTGGAGGAACCATGGTGTGGGTAACAACAAGACCCATAGCTAAAGCTCCAGCTAACATGACTAAGTTTTTCCGAGTTTTTTTGGAGATTGCTTTGGCAATTGGGAAGAGGATGACGAATGCAGAGTCACAGAAGATTGGAATCGATACGATAAATCCTGTGAGAGCAAGCGCTAATTCTTCTTTGCCTTTACCGAATAATTTGATAAAGGTTCTTGCCATTTTTTCTGCGGCGCCTGAGACTTCGAAAATTTGTCCCATGATGACACCAAATCCAATGATGATCCCGATGGTTCCAAGGGTTCCACCGAATCCGCCAGAAATCATTCCAGGAATGCTTCCTCCTGGGACGCCACCAACTAATGCTACCAATGCTGCTGCAAGGATGATTGCAACGAACGCGGGAATCTTAGTCATGGTAACCATCACGATTAAAACGATGACACCGACAACAAGACCAACTAGCATTTGTGTTGCATTGTAGGTTACTGTTAAGCTAAGTAATGCGTTTAACATGTTTTACTTCTCCTTTTATATTTTTTTTATACTAATCCATATTCTACCAAAGAATTTCGATAATGCAAGCGCTTTTTTACATATTTTTGTTATTTTTTGTTCTTTTCACAAGTTTTTTACACTTTTATATGTTTTATTGTGTTCGTTAAGAATAAATTTATGTTTACAAATGAACACTCACTTTAAGGTCATATACGTATAAATGTGCGAATCGTTGATGGCTTGATACAAATGTTTCTTCGTTCGGATCAGTTTGATATACAGAGGAATATGGTTGGGATTCGCATGGAAGGTCTTCTTCTTTGCTTTTCCACGTAAAGCTTCAAATGCTTGATCATGACTGGCGTATTCCCCAACGGAAACTAATGATCCAATTAACGCGCCCAAAGCAGTCGCTTCGGCGGAATCATAAACACTCACAGCTTTATTAAAGACATCTGCTTGAATTTGATTGAATGTGGAAAACTTGGTAAGACCACCGGCTGCGTGAATGACATCCACATACCCGATTAAATTTCCAATCAGTTCAATGTTCTCTGCCATTTCCATTGCAATTCCTTCTAATATACTACGTGCAAAATCGCCTCGAGTATGTTCTAACGACACATTGAAGAACAATCCTTTTGAGAGTGGATTCCAATAGGGCGCTGCACTCCCTTTAAAATGAGGAATTAAAACAAGCCCATTGGCACCGACTTTGGATTGGTTGACTTCATCATTAATCGTTTGGAATAATATTTCTGTTTCAGGCAAATCTTTATAAAATTGTTCCCGAAACCAAGCATAGATGTTTCCGCTAGTTAATAGCCCCGCTTCCACAATCCATTTTCCTGGAATGGCGCTTGCACTACATAAAACCCGCATGTTTTCATCAAAGACCGGTTCTTCAGCGTACGCAATGATAAAGGATCCTGTTCCGATATTGGCTTCCAATGTACCTGGTCGTAAGACATTCAAACCAACCGCTGCACATTGTTGGTCTCCCCCCGCAATGATGACTTGGATATCTTTTGAAAGACCTGTCTTTTCAACGATTGCATTCGTTAATGTTCCAACAATGCTACCGGGTGTAACGATTTCCGGAAGGAGACTCTTTTTGATGGTGAAAGCTGCGAGTAGCTCATCATCCCATTCAAATGTACGAATGTTCATTAACAGGGTTCTCGCCGCTTGAGTCGTGTCGGTTACAAAGCGATTCGTCAATAGTTGAATGACATAATCTTGAGCACCGATGATTTTGTAGGCTTCTTCATAGATTTCTGGCATATTCTGTTTCAGCCATAACATTTTAGGTGCAGAAAAATAAGAGTCTAATCGCAAGCCTGTTTTTTGATAGATTGCTTCCATCGACAAGCGTTCTTTTACTTGGCTACATTGAAGATAGCTTCGACGATCTTGCCAAGTGATGGCATTATACAAGACTTTTCCGTGACGATTCACAGGAATAATCGAAGCTCGTTGGCTGGTGACTGCCATGAGATCCACTTCAATTTGGTGTTGAGTCATGTAATTTGCGACTTCTTTTAAAGTCATATAGAGGGTATCTTTAAATGTTCGTGGATCTTGTTCCACTTCAATCCCTCGAAAGATGGGAGAATACCCTTTTTGGGAAGTAAAAACACCGTTCCCTAAACGATCGTAAAGAATCGTTCGCATACTTTGGGTGCCGACATCCACGACAATGATGTGTTTATTCATTGAAACCTCCTAGGATTGAGGAATAAACATGTCCATGTATTTCATAACTGTTTGCTTGGCGATTTGAACTGCCTTGGCTGATAATTGGGAGAAATGGACCTGACTGTTTTTCTCAATCATTTTTTGAAACTCTGATACCACAGTCATCGATACTTCTGTATTTACATTAATCTTTGCAATTCCTTCTTGAATACAAGCTTGGATAATCGAAAGCGGTGTTCCCGATCCACCATGTAATACAAAGGGGATTTGAATCGCTTGGTTGATTTCTTTCAAACGTTCCACGGAAACTTTCGGTTCACCTTTATACATTCCATGAACCGTTCCAATCGAAACAGCTAAACAATCGACATCGGTTTCTAACACAAAGGTTCTTGCTTGGGAGGGATCGGTATAAATTTCATGACCTTCATCTTCGTTCGAATGATCTCCTAATTGAATACTACCCAGTTCCGCTTCCACAGAAACATTAAATTGATGGGCATAATGAACAACTTCTCTCGTCTGAGCAACATTTTCTTCAAAAGATAAGGCTGAACCATCAAACATTACGGAAGTGAACCCTGCATCAATTGCTTTTTTGATGATATCAACGTTTTTGGTGTGATCAAGGTGTATCGCAAGATCCGTATCAAGTCCAATCGCCATGGTCCGAACGAGATTCACCACTTCTTTCAGTTGCATGTTTTCGAGATACTTTTCCCCAAAAGCAATAATAGCTGGTCTTCTAGTTTCTTTGATTGCTTCAAGAACTGCTTTGATGGTTTCATAGTTATAAACATTAAACGCACCGACGGCATAACGCCCTTCTCTGGCTTTGGCTAATAAACTTTTCAAATTCGTAATCATTTGCGAACCTCTTTCAACCAAGCTTGGAAATTTGGGTTATCTAAAACTTCTGGATTTAACAGTCCTTTGGGTTTTCCTCCTTTTAAGAAGACTTCAATGTCTTCAAATAACAAGTAAGGAGATTTGGTTAACACTTCTGTAGTGGTCCCTGCAATATGGGTTGTTAATGTTACATTATCTAAGCTTACCCATTTTGAATTAGCTTCCAAAGGTTCATTATCAAAAACATCGAGTCCCGCTCCAGCAATTTGTTTGCTTGCTAAAGCATCATATAAAGCATCCATATCGATGAGACCACTCCGACCAGTATTTACAATAACTGCTGTTTTCTTCATCATTGCTAACTGATCTTTTCCTACCCAACCTTTTGTAGCTTCCACTAAACGAAGATGAATACTTAAGAAGTCAGCTTGTTGGAATAAGGTGTCTTTATCGACAGGAGTGCATCCAGCTTGAATGATTTCTTCTTTTGGAGTGAATGCATCATAGACTAACACTTCTAAATCCCAACCTGATAACTTTTTCGCTACTAAACGACCAATATAACCAAATCCAGCAATCCCGACTTTCTTTCCTTTTAATTGAGGAACAAAGTCGTTGTTGGAAAATTCCTTTTGCCATCCACCGTTTTTAATTGAGTAGTGAGCTCGAGCAATATTACGAGACTCCGCTAACATTAATCCCACTGCAAAATCGGAAACTGCTTCCGCATTTCGACCCATTACATTAAAAACTAAAATCCCGCGTTTGGTCGCTTCCTTCAAGTTTACATTTTCTTTCCCAGCGCGAGCTAGACCAACCATCCGGAGATTTGGCATCGCATCCATGACTTTGCTAGAAACAGGAAAAAAGAGTCCGGATAAAAATGATGCATCATGTCCATGTTCTAAAATCACATGGGGAACGATTTCGATTTCCGGGCCATTTTGTTCGACTTTTAAACGTCGGTCTTGTAGTTTTGACCAATCATCTTCCCAGTTTTGACTTACAACTTGAGGAAAGAAAGGTTTCAGATGTTGATGGTACGCTGCTTCAAATAACTCACTTGGAATCATGGGATCGCCTGATAAAATTGCTTTCATAATAATCTCCTTTATGTTTGTTTTTGTTCTTTTTGTGGTTTGATGGTCTCATTATATAAAAAAACAGTGCTTAAGTCAACACTGTTTTGTTCGTTTTTGTTCTTATTGTACAAAATAAGGTGCATATTTCGCCGCTAAGCGAATCGCTTCAACCATCGAAATCTCATTTGCTATGTTTTTCCCCGCAATATCCATCGCCGTTCCATGGTCTACAGACGTTCGCAAAAGTGGCATGCCATTGGTAATGGAAATCGTTTTATGGAAGTCATAGGTTTTCGTTGCGATGTGACCTTGATCATGGAACAAGGACAATAATGCTGCCCAACGGCCTGATAAGCCAAGCGCAAAGATGGAGTCTGCTGGAATTGGTCCAACAACATCGATTCCTTCTGCTTGTAAACTTTGAATAGCTGGTTCGATTTCATCCATTTCTTCCGTGCCGAATAGGCCATGTTCTCCACAGTGAGGATTTAGTCCTGCTACAGCGATTGTGCCTTTCACCCCTAAACGAAGAAGTGCTTCATGTGCTCGTTTCACATAATCGATAATCCGATCTTTTTTCACCATATCGATGGCTTTGCGTAAAGAGACGTGACGGGAGAGGAAAAAAACACGGAGTTTTTCGATTTCAAACATGGTTAGAGGGTCTTTTGTGTTTGTTAGAGATGCATAAATTTCTGTATGCCCAATGAAAGGGACATTCGCAGCTTTTAACGACTCTTTATTAATCGGTGTCGTCGCAACGGCATCAACGAAATGTTTGTTGGCTAAGTCCACCGATGTTTTAATATAATCAAAAGCCGCCTGCCCACACATGGCTTGAACGGTGCCAATCACTAATTGAGAAAGATCGATGTTATAAACAGGATAGACGACCGCTTGACCCAAACTGAAATCAGCATTTCTTGGGTCAAGTGTACATTGTAAGGTAAGGGGAAGTTGATACCGATCGATTATTTGTTGTAAGACAGTGGGATCCCCAATTAAAAGCGGATGACACACTTCTAAAATATCCGTGTGTAATAACGATTTTAAGGCAATCTCGGGTCCAATCCCCGCGGGATCTCCAATCGGAACCCCGATAATCACTTTTTTAGACATGTTGAGTAACCTCCTGAAAGAATTCTTTAATGGTTTTATATGTTGTATCTGTTCCAATCATACCACCCTTGGTAATAATTGACAGCTGATCATATTTTCCGGCGACAATTTTCCCATAAACACAAAGCGGGATTACTTCTTGGATTAACTCGATTCCACAGGCACCCGATTCTGTCAAAAAGGAAAGTGTCGTATCTCCACCAGAGGTAAAAATACCTTGAATCGAAGCGTCATGAGTTAAGATTTGGTCGAGTAAAACAGATAAATGATGATTAATCGTTTTTGAGATTTGATCGACATCTTGGCTTTTGTTTTTTGCAATATCAAACAAATTTAGGACTTCACGATTGTATGGATCCGTTGTAGTCAGAATCATAAATTGTGATTTGGATTGGGTTGCGCGTTGAAACACACGATTCACTTCTGCGTGCGAACCTTCTCCTAAAAACAATTCTGCTCGGATTGGGATAATGTCAAAATCCTCATCTGTAGCAGCAAGTTGGAGTTGTTGATAGGTTGTGTCTGTTACCGAACCTACAACGAACACGTAGCGGTCATTTCGTACATGACGATGGACTTGACGTTCTTTGGTATAGTAAAACGTAAAAACGCCTGGATCGACTGTAATAATGGGAATATCTAAGATGGCTAATGTTTCAGCGATGGTTTCAATATCTTCATTGGTTTGTGCATCAAAAACAATAGCATCATGATATTCATAAAAGTCGCGAATTTTTTTGCTTAACCGATTTTTAGAGCGAATCGCTTCTAGGTAAAGATTAGCAATTCGTCCTTGAAATTGTTTCATAAATAGTTGCTTTGCATCACTCGTAAAAATGGGCATTTTGGGATCCTTCGCCACATCTGTATGTTCTAGCAAAACGTCTTTAACATAAACAAGACCATTTTTACAGGTTCTTCCTGAACTTGGAAAAGCCGGGACAATCGCGATTTTTTTATTGGGAAACGCATCTTTAAAAGCATTCAACTCCATCCCTAGGTTTCCGCGCAAGGTTGAATCGATGCGTTTATTATAAATCATGACTTCCGCATCCTTGACATTCGCTAACACGGTTTGAACCCTAGAGTAAGCTTCATTACCCGATACCGCACGGCTATCGGTTGAGATAGCAATGGCATCATAATGATCTAAGATGCGAGCATTTTGATAGTCAATCAGAGAAATCGTTTGAAAGTTGAGTTGTTTCAGTAAGATGGCACTGGCATTCGCTCCAGTCGAGTCATCCGCAATAATCAGTGTCTTAACCAAATTACTTTCCTCCCTCCAAGTGCTCTGTATTGACATAAATATATTCCGTGTTTCCTAAATCGAGTCCTTCTAATAAATTCTTTGGTAGGTTCGTGATTATTGCTTCAAAATCAGCGACATTCGCGATTCGATACAACGACTTCGAGAAGAATTTCGATGAGTCGGTTACTAAGATAGATCGTTCACTTTGACGCATAGCGATTTGTTTTAACATTTGTCGATCATGATCAGGAGTGCAAAGATATAACTTGTTATCAATCGAGGATGTCGCAATCACTGATAAATCAATATTAAAGTTGGCTAGCATCGTTTGCGCATGTTGATCATTCGTACTACCGGTGTCTTTTAAAATCGTTCCGCCTAAGAAAATCACCGTGTTGTTTGAAAGCATGACGTGGGCTGCGATGCGAATATCATTGGTAATCACTGTTAACCCTTCTTTGGGAAGTTTCATTGCTACTTCATACGTGGTTGTTCCTGCATCCAAATAAAGGGTAGTTGCCTTTTTAATACATTTCAAGACTTCACTAGCAATCAATTGTTTTGCTTGAGCATGCTCTTCACGTTTTTCATGGTAGGCCATTTCATGAAGTAAGACCCTGTTGATTAACGCCCCTCCATGAGTACGTTGTAAGAGATTACTTTCTTGAAGCTTTTCCAAATCCCGTCGGATAGTCATTCGTGACACATCAAAAATACTAGCTAACTCTTCCACAGAAACATTGCCCTTTTCGCTGAGAATCTCAAGAATCTCCATTTGACGATTGTTGGCGATCATAGTTTCACTCCCTTTGTTTCTTTTTGTTATTTTCTGTTCGTTTTAATGATAACATAGAATGATTTTTGATACAATACTTTTGTTTCAACTATTTTTTGTAACATTTAAAAGTTCATAAAAACTTCACAATGTGCGTTTTATAAAAAAAGAAAAAGGCGCGATTCGCACCTTAAGCTTTTTCCTTGATGGTACCATTCCGATACCCTTGAAGCAATTTCCGTAAATCAGCAATTCGCTCTTTGAGTTCTTCTCCTTTGTCCGTATCATAAATGTAGGTTCGTGTTGACGCAATGTCTTCACTCCGTGTGAGCGAAACAATATCGCGTTCTTGTTCGATTAGACTGGTGTAGGAATCAAATCGTTCATGACTCACGAGAAAATAAGCATAGGAGTCAGAAATTAAAGTATACCCTCCGATATTGGTTTCATGAGCATATTCACGACTCATTCCTCCATCAATGGTATAAATTCGTTTCTCGGCTAGCACCACTTCATGACCCTTGGTTACATCAAGAGGCACATGACCATTTATAATTTTTGATTTTTGCCAATTTAAACCAAATTCTTGATAAATCTTCTTTAAAATTGGTTCTTGTAATCGTAAGGTAAAATATGGATCCATCTCTTCTTTATGAGTTCTTTTATCTGCTATAAAGTAACGTTCAAACGTCTTCATCGCATTTTTGCCAAATAAAGGACTTGTTTTCCCTTGCCACAACATCATAAAGTAATCCAAATCCGGATTGTCTAAATCATATCGATTCTGATAAGCGTGACGAATTTTTTTCTCATAGGCATCGAATAACGCTTTTCCTGAGTAAGCAACCCCATCAATCTTCTGCGAAGCAAAGGAGCCATCAGGTTGGAGTGGAATCGCCGCATGAAACAAGAGGTTATTATTATATTTTAATACCATACTACCTTTTTGGAATAAAAAGCGTAAATGCATTTGCATCATTTCATTATGAAGGAACAATTGCCGTAGATGTTGAATCACTTGTTCTTCTTCTGCGGTTAATTGATAGGGATCCCCATTAAAATCAATGGTGGGGAAGTTCGTATCTTTCATAGGATACTCGATACCTTGGATTCGAACAGTCCCCTTAATCGGGTCGATTTGTTCAAGTAACAGCCGATCATCTAAGTGAAAATCGGGATTTCGTTTGACAACATCACGTTCCAGTTTAAACTGGATGATTGCCGCAGCTTTATGAATTTTAGCCACAAAAGATTTGTCATCTTCATCGAGATTATCAGAAATGGATTTGGGGATAAATAGTTCACAAGGATCGTCACCGTATACTTTACTAGCAAACCGAGCTAGTGGAAGCAAATTGAACCCATATCCATCTTCTAGACAATCTAAATTATGATAACGTGCCGCAATACGAATCACGTTGGCAATCATCAATTTGGACCCACAAGCCGCACCAATCCAGCTGATATCATGATTCCCCCACTGGATATCGACATGACGCTTTTCCATGATCTTTTCCATGACTAAATGGGGTTTGGCGCCACGATCGAAGATATCCCCAACAATATGTAATTGGTCAATCGCTAAATTACGAATGAGTTTTGAAACTTGAACGATAAATTTGTTTTGGCGATTGGTGGAAAAAATCGCTTCAATAATGGCGTTGTAATAGCGTTCTTTATCTTCATGTTTATTGGATTCATAAAGCAGTTCTTGAATCACATAAACAAACTCTTCCGGTAACGTTTTTTGAATCTTACTTTTGGTGTATTTCGTTGCGAGATTCCGTGATAATTCCAACATATGGGATAAGACATCTTTGAGTAAAGCCTTAAATCGTAGTGGGGTTTGGCTGGATTGATACTTATTCAACATATCGGTTGGATAGTAGATAAAAAAAGCTAACCGATTTTTTTCGGTGTACGAAAGCAAGGGAAACAACTTCTCAATTTTATCTCTAATAATTCCACATGCATTTTTCAGCACGTGGTTAAAAGCGTCATACTCTCCATGAACGTCTGTGATGAAGACTTCTGTGCCTTTCGGTAGATTGAGAATCGCCGTTAAGTTAATGAGCTCAGTCGCAACGGATTGAACCGTTGGAAAATCATTTGATAGGAGTTCAAGATATTTTTGTTCGTATTTCATAAGTACCTCCTGGTAGTTCCTATTTTGCATTATACCTTGAAAACAGTGCAGAAACAATCCATAAGACAAAGAAAACGTGCACACAAGGAGAAGAAAAAACGCCGCACTCAAAGAGTGCGACGAATCATTTCGCCAAGCTAGTAATTTGATTCAAGTCGTATTTCCGATTTCGGAAATAGAGTATGATGTCGAAAAAGACCATGGTAAAGTTTAGACAATAGAATACAAACACATAATTGATGACATTCCCTGCTATTTTACTGACAATGCCAAATGCATACCCAAGAAGGATGAAGGATAAAAAGAAAATACTCTTTCCTTTTGTTGTTTTGGCATGATAGGACTTGTAAATTGATATCGGCCAAGATAAGCCAAAACATATGACCATGAATGTTTCTAATAAATCTTTCATTCTGTGACCGCCAAAGATCCCATGGGATCCCAAGGTTTTAAGACAATGGGTACGGATTGCCATGCTTGAAGTTGTTTGTTTGAAAGATACTTTTTATGGACGACTGCTTGATAGACAAACCGATCAAACCACGAATCTGATGCGACAAAATATCCTTTCAAGCCTGCGTCTTCCCCCCAACTATTTTCGATCTTCCATTTGGTTGGGGTATCGTTTATCAAATTGACACCCCCGAATACCATTGCATGATTCATTTGGCTATGCGCATAACGTAAAGAATCCGCTTTGGAAATCGCCAGATCGAGGCCAAACAGTTCTTGATAGTCAAAGGCTTGATCATCCCAAATTCCACTAGACCGATCGCCAAAATAGCCAACATCAGCGCCAAACCATACTGCTTCCCGGTCTTTTAGTTGCGCTAAAATGAGAGCTTTAAACTCCGCCAAAGGAAGATTCAAGTATTGAACTGGTTGTCCGTTAATGACATTTCCTAAGTTCTTTACGGTATAAGTTTGGTAGTAAGGTTTGTCAGCAGTTGGTGCATGGATGATTGATAAGTAATCCGATAGGGGTTCGGTCAAGACTTTTTGAAGCATTTCTAATGGAGTGATATTGGATTCGATATGATACTTTTCATCCTTATCTATATACTCGAAGTCAAATTGTTGTGGAGGAAATCCAAAGTTTGTTGTTAAGAACTGATAGAGTTGTTCTAAGGTTTGTTCTTGCAATTGTTCAATTTTCTCGAGATTGGGATAAAGGCTCCGAGCTTTCGCTGCGTAGTTCCGTAATACGGTATTAATCAATTGATTCATGGCACGGGTATTGGAACTGCTTGCTGTTTCTTCCATGGCATCTTTGACAACGATGCCATATTTTTCAATCAAAGACACAAACATATCCCATTGTCCGCCATCTTGGATGCCTGTTTTTAAGAAGTATTGAAAGGCACGATCATCATAATCGCAATCTAAAAATTGATTCATCGTTTGGAGAAAGTAATTGATTTTTTCTAATTTGTCATAAAATGCGACATAGTTTTGAGAAAACTCGATATTGGAAACACCAAAAGTCTTGCATCCGATTTCACGTAGGACATTCAGTCCAGCAAACAACCAACAACGGCCGCTTTGTTTTTGATGATTGACTGGTAATGTTTTCAAATCCAGTGAAAAGCGTTGTTTCATTGTTTGAAGACGTTCGGGTTTTTGAACCAAATCAGGAAGTTGGTTTTTATAAAGGGCTCTTCGTAGAGGAAGTTGATGTTTATCAGCGGTAGCCTTTTTTTGTAGTTCTTGAAGTTTTTGTAGTTGTAGTGGTTTCATACATTCTCCTTATTCACTCAATTTAGTTAGATTTCGGCCTGATTCTTTAGCGAGATACATCGCTTTATCCGCCCGAGTGTACGCGCGGTCTAATGCGGAGGGCATTAATCCCGCTAGGTGTGTGACACCAAAACTAGCGGTTATAAATACCTTTTCACCCTGAAATGAAAATGCCGTTCCTTCAATCACTTGACGAAAGTGTTCACAACGTTCATATGCGTTTTGCTTATCAAGATTTGGAAAATAGAGAATAAATTCTTCGCCACCAAACCGAGCAAACAATTCCCCCTCTATCAGTTCTTTTAAAACGATATTCGCTAATTCTTTTAAAATATAATCCCCCGTAGGGTGTCCATATTGGTCATTAATCTGTTTAAAGTGATCAATATCAAACAAGGCAATGGAAGCTAAATAATCCGTCTTATCTTCAATATCTGCTTTGACTTTACTTGTAAATGTTCGACGATTATATAAATCAGTTAATTCGTCGTGATTGGCTAAATGACGAAGATTTTGATTTAAAATTTCCAAGTCACCTTGTTGTTTCATAACGACATCCTGTTGTAAGAATTGACGTTTTTGAGACTGATACATTAGATAACTCGTTACAAACCCAATCGCTGAAGCCATCATTGCGTTCGACGCAGTGGATAATACCACTGCGGGGGGTAAGTCCATTCCAAAGACAAATACCATGAATGTGATATAACTAGAAACATAAATCACAAGAGCACGCAAGGGTCGGATGAGAAAGATAACACCGGTAATCATCGATGCAATCAAATAGGGTGAAATTGCGGTTAAAATATTCAAGTCAATCAGTGTAATCGCAATTCCAGCGGATAATATCGTTGAAATTCCTAGAAACTGAATCACACGAGCAAACCAATACTTCGGAAATTTAAGACGATAGACTTGAGTCATGAGAAATAAAATTAACATAGCGGCGGTAAGAATGGCATGACAGGTTGCGATACCCAAACGCCATGCTTCTTCCTGAGGGGTGGTCGTTTCTTGAAAAAATAGAAACGTCAGCATTAAAACAAGAAAAACGGGAGTAGCGATAAAAAATCCCATTTTCGTTCTATGGATGTTTAATTCGACAATTCGTCCGTCAACCAGTTGACTCGATTGCCACTCTGAAGTAACATACTCTTGAAAACTACGCATAAACCCACCCTTTCACCCGGAGATTCTAGCCAATCATTGCTTCTTTATTATAAAAGATTCCATTGATTTTGTATAGATACAGTTGATGGATTCCTCGATCGATAGCCTTATCTAAGTGATTCTCCTTGAAATCATCACAATCAACTCGTATAATAGACCCATCTATGAGGTGGTTTTTATGAGTCGCAGTCCCTTTTTGAAATCCTTGATTGGCTTTTGGAAAAAAGCTCCAGTATCGGCAAGTTTGATGTTTCTTAACATTTTCATCTTTTTACTCTATTGGGTGCTTGATTATATCTTTGAGATTCCTTTAGGCTTTTATCTCATTCTTTCTTCCGAATATGTCAAACTAACCAACGAGTGGTATCGATTAGTTTCGGCGATGTTTTTCCATATTGATCTCATCCATATCGCTTCCAATATGCTAGCCATTTACATTCTCGGTTTCGCATTAGAGAAATCAATCGGCCCTTGGCGTTATGGAATTCTATACTTTCTTTCAGGAATCGGATCTTCCTTGGCGATTGTGTTTCTAACAAGCACGAATGCTTTAGGAGCGAGTGGAGCGATTTATGGGGTGATGGCGGGTTTGCTTTATATCACCTTCATAAAACCCTACTGGTTTACCCCTCAAAGCGTGCAAACGATACGCACGCTAGCCATTATCAATATTATTATCACCTTCGTGATTCCTAATATTAGCGTTGTTGGTCATTTAGGTGGACTGGGTGTTGGATTATTAGCTTCAACGATCTTCATCCCAGAAAGACCCTATTACCAACGTCGTCTCAAGAAGGTTGAATATGGTCATGAAACGATTGATGAAGAGGATTCCTGGATTCAATAACATCCAATCAACGTTCAAACCGGACTTTTTCTAGTTCGGTTTTTTTATATAA
>CAZABW010000002.1:7741-91745 GCA_964483655.1 uncultured Candidatus Izemoplasmatales bacterium | reverse complement strand
TATTGCCCTAAGTTGGTAATCGAATAACTAGCAAGGTCAACCTTACTTTCACGCATACCGATGAATACGTGTTTCATTGATACTAAATAAAAGGGAGCTACGACTGTTTCTTGAAAATTAAATTCGTCAGTTAATTCGATGGTAATTCCAGTCCCGCTGAACTCTTCAACCTTTGGTCCAAAGCATGATGTTAAAGCAAACACCATTGACAAAATAACTAACCAGGATGTAATACGTTTAATCATGATCTTCTCCTTTGTCTACTTTTTTTTAAAAACACTCGTTTATTATATCACAACGAAAAATATTTGTTACCTTATGAGTCAGATATTTTTACCTTTTGTAGTTTACTCGCTATGGTCCAACTTATTAAGGGGTTGGTTGGAGTCAACTAATTGAATGATAATGGCTTCGTGTTTAACATCACAATAACCCACCTGTGCTAGCGAGCCAGAGTAATGATCGATGGAGAGATGGGGAATAAAGGTTGCTGTACTAAAAATCGCTTTCGTTTCAACGATTTCTTTCTTCCCGTTGATCTCCAACTCTACCTCAAACCCCATTTGTCGTAAAAAAGCATTGGAGGCTACCTTATTCAAGGAAACGACTTGAATATTTGTCAAAACAATCTTCCGGTATTGAAAATATGAAACTGTATAATATAGCAACATGACAGAAAACGGAAGCGAATATAATAACATGATTGGTAATATTACACCCATATCTCGATTAATAAGCATCGTCGGGATGATTAAAAATGTCATCAATATCCACAATGTAATAACAATAATCATGTTAGTCCGATAATAATAAGCAACTGTATTGTACTTCATTCGTTCCTCCATAGCATGTAGAATGTCATCATCATACTACCATAAAGTCATAAATAAGGGAAGATAATTTCCATGATTTTACTATTTACAGTGAACCAGAGGATCAAAATCTACTGAAACATCGATTCCTGAAGCATACAAAAAGGCCACTTGACCCTTTTAGAATAAGACCAAATATAATTGAAACTCCATCCACCGCCCAGGCGGATTTCAACCCCTTACTAAATAACGCACCTGAAACAGTGCTTTTGGGGTGAAAAACACTTAGGTATCGATATTTGACGTCAAAATTGACAATAGAAACTCTTGATTAGAAAAAATAAAAAACGATTCTACCTAGGTATCATCGTTTACAATCAAATGGTCGAGATGACGGGATTCGAACCCACGACCTCTTGGTCCCGAACCAAGCGCGCTACCAAACTGCGCTACATCTCGTCGTGGATCATATAATATGCAGAAGTCTGCTTATGGTTGGGCTGGCGGAAGAGGTGGGATTCGAACCCACGTGCCCTTGCGGACAACTGCTTTTCGAGAGCAGCTCGTTACAACCACTTCGATACTCTTCCGAATGTGGAGCAGGTGAAGGGAATCGAACCCTCATAGTCAGCTTGGAAGGCTGAAGTTCTACCATTGAACTACACCTGCATGATTTTGTTTTTTCAACAAAAAAAAACAAATCTCCGGCGATAAAAAAAGTGGAGCAGGTGAAGGGAATCGAACCCTCATAGTCAGCTTGGAAGGCTGAAGTTCTACCATTGAACTACACCTGCAACATAGTGCAAAAATATATTATCACAAGCGATTTTGACTGTCAACTAAAAAAGCGGGGATGGTCCGTTTTTTTCAGCGATTCGCATTTTTGCACTGTGGGCACGATGATTACGCTCTAATTCTTCTTCCGTTGGTAAAATCACTTTATTATGCAGCAACGTCAAAGGGGGCTTTTCTGTTGTTAGAACAGGTAACCCTTTTGGAATGAATACAGTTGAATATTCCTTTAAAATCGTTTTTGCGATGCGATCTTCTAGAGAATGAAAAGAGATAACGACCAATCTTCCTCCTGGATTGAGTAGATTAATGGCTTGTTTTAAACTGTCTTCGAATGCTTGCAACTCATCATTCACAGCGATTCTTAAAGCTTGAAAGGTTTGTTTTGCTGGATGTCCTTTTTGTCTTAAAACTTGATTAGGTAGAGCTTTTCTTATGACATCAACTAATTGAAACGTTGTTTGTATCGGGGCAACTTCCCGTTCCTTGACGATTTTATTGACAATCCACTTGGCTTGATTCTCTTCTCCATAGCGATAAAGAATTTGGAGAAGTTCCTCCTTAGAAGCGTAATTCACTAAATCAAAAGCTGTTTTTGATTGTTCTTGATTCATTCGCATATCCAAATAACTATCGTGTTGATAGGAAAATCCCCGTTCAGGAATATCAAATTGAAACGATGAAACACCTAAATCATATAAGATTCCATCCACTTTTGTTATACCACGTTGTTGTAGTTCTTCTTGAAGATGTCGAAAATTGGATTTTATGAAAGTCAAGTTTGAATAACCTGCTAATCGTTCTTTCGCATAACTTAATGCGAAATCATCTTGATCAAAAGCATACAAATGTCCCGAAGATAAGTGACTTAAGATTGCTTCGGAATGTCCACCTCCCCCTAAGGTACAGTCAACATAGATTTTATCTGATTGGATGGCTAACCCTTGGATGGCTTCTTCAAGAAGTACGGATTCATGTTTCATTAATATCACCGCTTTCATTATATCATAAACCCTTTATAGATGACTAAAAAAGAAAAACGCTGACTCAGTCAGCGCTTCTTTGCTTATTCTTTTTCGGTTTTTTCTGGTTTTGGTTCAACGACTAATTTACCTTTGTAATATCCGCATTTCTTACATACTTGATGGGATAGGGATAATTCGCCGCAATTGGGGCACAACACCATTGTGGGGGCATTTAGTTTGAAATGAGTTCTTCTTTTGCGTTTGACCGATTTGGATGTCTTTCTAAATGGTACAGCCATGTTTACACCTCCTTTAATCCTTTTTTAAGGCTTGAAACGGATTTCTTTGTTCCGTTTCGTCTTCGATTTCTGCATTTTGATGAAGCATCTCTAATTCCACACCTGGTTTTGTAACACGATAGGGTTTTTCAACTAAGATTTCTCCAAAGATAACTGGGTCCAAATCGATGGTAATCCCATTCACTAAATAGGTCGAATCATCAATCTCAATCCGTGAAAAAATCAGTTCCGTGTCAAATTCAATGGGAATCGTTAGGGTTTCAAGGGTTAAAGCACAAGGCATATCCAGCATTGTTTTTACATGGAGATTAAACCAATATTCTTGGTCTTGGTTCATCAATCGAAATGTTCCATTCACAAATACAGGATGAATGTGAAGAATGTCGATGATGTCTTCATGAAGAAAACCATTTAATTCGAGAACGCCTTGAACATAGGGTTCAGTTCGAGACATTTTCTTGAGTTCATGGATTGTCCATTTCATTGAAACCACCTCAATACAGCATAACAATTATACTTTTTTTATGGGTTGAAGTCAAGAAATAGTTACTTCTATTCGTAGTGATTCCATTCAGGATAGCAATGTTGCTGGATAGGAGACATCAAAGCAAATCCATCTGCATAACGTGTGTTGATCCGTTGACCGAAAGATTGTTTTTGGATGGTCAAATATTGGAACAACTGCTTCGTCGCAGCATCTTGGATGGGGTATTGACTAGCATGGTGAAGAATTGCTTGTCGCTGAAGTTCAAGATGAGATTCGTGAATTTCAACGAAACTATTCGCTTGATGTGTGAAATAAAAACCTAGATGAACCTGCTTCTCGAACTCTCCTCCGGGCATATTTCTGCGTTTTCTGGCAAGCGGATTCGCAAGTAAGAATAAGGCTTCTTTTGTGGCTTGACCCACTTTAAGATGATCGGGATGGATTTCATTAGGAAGCGTTGGATCCGGACAAAAAACAGCGTCAAAGGAACAAGGAAGCATTGCTTGAACCAAGCGCTCTACACATTCATGGACGCTATAATCTCCACCATCAGGAAGGTCTAAAAAAATCACACGCTCAACACCATAAACAGCAGCAGATTGTTTGGCTTCCAGAGTTCGTTTGTCAATGAGTTGACTGATGGAAATCGATGGGTCCTTTGACCCCGCCCCGCCATCTGTTACTATCAGAAAATTTAGCGCAATCCCTCGTTCCTTTGCTAAAGCTAACATGGCTCCTAAGCCGATTTCGATATCATCGGGATGAGGACCGATGCATAGAATTGATTTCATATCTAACACTGAGGGAATAGGTAATATTTGTTGTAATAATGAGATCATTGCAACACCTCCTGTCTCTCATTATAGGGAAGGAAGTTCGATTTGTAAACTGTTTCCAAGGGATTTTGCGTGCTTTTTAAAATCAAAGTAGTATAATAGAACCGACGAAAAGAGGGATAAACATGAGTGATTTAAAACAAGAATTACGTGAAAAAATTGAGTTAGTTGTCGATCCAAGTCGTAACAAAACCTTGCTTGAAGCCAATGCAATCAAGCATTTAGGAATCGACTCAGAGACGATGACGGTTGTAATGATTATCGAAGTGGGAGTTAAAAACAATGAATTTACTTCCAAAATAACGCGAGCCATCGCTAAAATTGTGAAACTAGAGTACGGATTAAATGGGCTTTCTATTGAATACGAACAAGCCCGAGTGGAAGCAATCAAAAAGGCTGTAAAAGTCATCGCTATCGCTTCAGGAAAAGGGGGCGTAGGAAAGTCTACCGTGACAGCAAACTTAGCATATGCCTTAACCGCACTTGGGAAGAAAGTCGGGATTGTCGATGCTGATATCTATGGAGCGAACATGCCTAAAATTCTTGATTTAACGGTGGTGGAATTGGATGGCGATGAATCAGGAAAGATTTATCCAATCAAAAAAGACGGCATCGAAGTTGTTTCAACCGCCTTTTTGATGGATGAAGATAAAGCATTAATGTGGCGAGGTCCAATGTTAGGTAAACTACTGAAAGTCTTTTTCGAAGATACAATTTGGGACCCCGAATTAGATTATCTATTAATTGACCTTCCACCAGGAACTGGTGATGTCATGATGGATGTAAAAACCTATGTCCCTGATGTCAAACTTCTTCTTGTTACAACTCCCCATCCCAGCGCTTCTCATATTGCTATCAAAGCTGGTTTCGGTGCGAGAGAACTAAAAGAAGAAGTCTTTGGGGTCATTGAAAACATGTCCTACTATGAGATTGATGGATTGAAACACTTCATCTTTGGTGAAGGGGGAGGAAAGGCTGTCGCTGAAAAGCTTGGTGTTCCTTTTATTGGTCAAATCCCGATTGCAAGACCTAAGTCCGGCCATCATTCCATCTATCAATCTACTGAATATGTCGGTATTCTCTACCTTAGTCTAGCGCGTAATGTGATTCAACTTGTGGCGTAAACTCAACTGGTCCTTCGGGATCAGTTTTTTTTATGGTTCGAATCGATTCAATTTCACTATTAATCATTGTTAAATACATAGCTGCGTCTTTATACCGTTTCGTCTCGAAACTAATCTGACTTACACGACGGAATAATTTTTGGATTTTCCATATGTTTTGGGTCATCAAAGCTTGAGGAATAAATTCATCTAGTAAGAGTTCTTTTTCTTCTTGAAGACGGTTCTCTTCTTGTAAGATTAGCAATTGATAATAATCTGGATTGTGGACAGTGTTTTTTTGACTAGCAAGGAAAACTCCTTTAGCTACTTGATATTCTTCCATTCTTTTTTGTTGATAAAGAGCTTTACATTGTAAATAGTGTTTCTCATCCTTTAGATGCGATTCATCGTCAATCATCGCGAGATCCCGTTCGAGATTATCGCTAAATTGAGCAATCATCATATAGTACATATCCCGCTCCCGTTTTGGAAACATCTCTATTATGGAAGGCGAGATCGTATGATTCAAACGTCCGGATTCGTAGATACCGAATAAAACAGCCATCATGTCCATATGGTGGATCCGGTAGGTATTTTCTTCTAAGATGAAATGACCTCTCGCAACAGTTTGATGTTTTGTTGAGGTAGCGAACTCATGGAGGAACCCGTAATTAAGAAATTGTTGATAATGCATATAACTAACCATTAACTTACCTAAATGATGAAAGTTTTGAGAAAGATCCAAAATAAACTTAGCTTCCTTATAGTCTTGATTTAGATGATGAAAATCCACTGAGAAGAGGAGAAAGACTGAGAACGCATAATCATCCATCGAACTAAAATAATGATACAGCTCGCGGTTCATTTGTGTCGCTACCTCTATTTCCTCTGATAGAATCGCGTACCCAAAACGGATAATTTGAATAATGACTCCAAAATCATATTTTGCATGACATTCAACTAACTCTTTATATTGTTCCACATCATGGCGGATATAGTATTGTAACGCCTTCGTTAAGTCCGAAATCATTTGTTTAGGTAAATCAATCACCGAATAGGGAACTTTGACTCGCTCCATGATTAGTCCTAAACAATAGCGATTGGCAATGATTTGGTTATTTTCTAGCTTTGAAATATAGGTGTTGGAACAAATCCCTTTTGCTACCGTTTCTTGGGTTAAATTTAACTCAATCCTAGCTCTCCGGATGATTTCCCCGACACTTCCTTCATAGAATTTGTGTACCTCACCATTTCTTCGTTCAATTTCTCGTTTTACTTTTTTCATCCTCGCATACCTCTCCTAATTAGTATAATTTTATAAAATGCTTTTTCGCTAATTAAGATTATATTATGAATAATATATATTGTAAAGATATTTTTATTGAGAAAGTTTACTCTAAAAATGAAAAGAAAACCACTTTATAACTGTGGTTTTCTACAAATAGTAAGGAGTGGGCATTCTCGACAGCGAGGGCTTTTTGCGGTACAAAAATATCTTCCGAAAAATAAGAGTTGATGATGAAGATCAATCCATGCAGATTGGGGATAGCGTTTCATGAGCGTTTCTTCTACAGACACAACATTGGCATCCTCTGGAACTAATCCTAACCGTTTACTGACTCTCTCTACATGAGTATCAACAGCAATTCGAGGAATATGGTGCCATACAGCCAAGAATACATTGGCCGTTTTTCTGCCTACACCGGGAAGACTTTCTAAATCAGATTGGGTAGAAGGTACTTCTCCACCAAACTCCGTCGCAATCCTTTCCACCATCGCTTTTAAGTTTCGTGCTTTGTTTTGATATAGGCCAAGATGCTTAATGACCGCCATAATCTCTTCAAGGGGGGCATCTAAATAATGTTGTAATGTTGGATACTTGTGAAACAAAACAGCTGTTGTCTTATTCACGGCTTCATCTGTTGTTTGAGCGCTCAAAGCAATCGCAATAATTAATTCAAGGGCATTGTGATGAACCAACTCACAATGCGCATGGGGATATAATGTTGAAACAGTCTCTTGAATCAACCGCGCTCGTTCTTGAATGGTTATTCTTTTTTCCATGAATCAAAGAAGTTCTTCAAGGCTTCAGGTTTCGGTTCATAGGTGACTGTTTCCTTCTCCTTGGACAACTTTTTCTTTTTTCGAAGTAATAAAGCGTCCATGTAAGAGAGAGATGGTTTCGAAGCTTTAATGGCATCGTAAAGTGCTTGCTTGATTTGGAGTAAATCATAATGACTCTCATTAAGCCATTTTTGAATGATTTCAAGTTCAATCGGGGTGAGTTGCTTTTGAAACGCTTGTTCGATGAAATCAACTACCGCTTCTTCGGGTGTATCATAGTGTTTGCTTTCAGCGGCCATCTGGAAAGAAAGTCTTTTTTCGATTGATTGCATCATTTTTACAGCTGTTTCTTCCACGTGAAAGGTTTCTGATTCTTTTCCTTCCTCATTTTTTTGAATCGATAATGTCAAAAAGCCGCCTTGTAAGAGACGATCCAATAAAATGTATGCTTGGTCAGACGGAATCGCAAACTGGTTTGATAGTCGCTCAACATTCAGTTTCGTCTGCCCAGAAACAACTTCTTTATGAAGATGGATGAGTAACATGGCTTCTTGGTCAGATAGATTGAGGTTTTTGTATTCACTTAAAACCAATCGATCAAAATCAAGAATGCCACCTTCAAGCAAATGCTGTATTAATTTCGAATCCATATTACTCCTCGTTTGGAATGAACGTTTCATCTGGAACTGCGAGACGTTCGAGAGTTACTTTCGCAGCTTGTTGTTCGGCTTCCTTTTTGCTTTTTCCTTTTCCCTCGCCCATAATGATATGACCATCCATAATCACACGTACCACAAACGTCTTATCGTGAGCGGGACCTGTTTCAGAGACGATGGGATATTCTAGCGTACGCTTATCTGATTGAACGAGTTCTTGTAGTTTGCTTTTGTAATCATTATCGTCACTATAGAGGCTTTTTTTGATTTCTGGAAAGACCACTACATTTAAGATGTTGTAGACGCGATCGAATCCTTGATCAAGAAATACAGCCCCTAATAACGCTTCAAAAGCATCAGCTAAAACAGCTGGTTTGTCTCGACCGCCACTTTTTTCTTCGCCTTTTCCTAGTAGTAAAAAATCTCCTAGTTTCATACTCTTTGCGAATTGATATAAACTTTGTTCGCAGACTTCTTGGGCTCGTTTTTTGGTTAGAACACCTTCATCGAGATTTAAGTGATCAAATAAATAGCGTCCGACGGCTAAATCCAAAACCGCATCACCCAGAAACTCGAGTCGTTCGTTACTCACTGTATTATGTTCGTTCGCATAAGAGGAGTGAGTCATCGCACGAACGAGTAAGTTAAAATTTTGAAATTGTAGTTGGTATTTTTTTTCCAGTTGTTTTAATTTTGCATGCTCTGTAACACTGTTATTCGTCATTCCCCAAATCCACCTTTGTTGTTTCTAAATAAGCCTTCACTTTTCCAAAGACATCACTGCGGACAACATTGGCGGCTTGGCGAATTCCATTATAGAACCCGTATGATTTCGAAGCTCCTTGAGCTTTAATGACTGGTTTAAACAGGCCATATAGAACAGCTCCTCCGATTTCTTCGGGGGACATAGCTTTCTTAAAATTCTTTAAGTTGTTTTTCGCCAGCAATGCGCCGACTTTTCCTAACAAGGTTGCCTTTAACTCTCTTTTTAACACCATCCCCATGCCTTTTGCGGTACCTTCAATGGTCTTCATAACGATATTTGCGGTGAATCCATCACTGATTAATATATCACAAGGTGGGTTTAAGACATCTTTGGGTTCGACATTTCCGACAAAGGTAAATAAGCCTTTCTCTTGAAAGAGATGAAAGACTTCTTTATCAAAATCACGGCCTTTTCCTTCTTCAGTACCGATATTGATTAATCCAACTGATGGTTCTTTTCTACCTAAGACTTCCTTGGCATACACACTAGCAAAATACGCTTGTTGTAACATATGCTCAGGCCGAATTTCTAAGTTAGCTCCACAATCTAAGAGAATGGTCTCTTTTCCTGACACGGATGGAATTAAGGGAGCGATTGCACTACGCTTAAAACCAGGCATTCTTCTAACTAAAATATGGGCCCCAGCAATCAACGCTTGGGTGGCCCCTGAAGAAACAACGGCATCAGATTCTTCCTTTCGCAAGGAAGAAAGCGCAGCGGCCATAGAACTTTCAGGGTGTTCTTTGATTGCTTTAATGGCGTTCTTTTCGCCCATTGGAATGACGTAGGGCGCTTCGATCATTTGAATGCGTTCCGGATTGGAGAGATACTTTTTCATCTCTTCGATATTTCCATATAGCAAAATTGTGATATCAGGAATTTTTTGGATGGCGAGCATCGCCCCTTCTATTTGTTCTTTTGGGGCGTAGTCGCCGCCCATAGCATCCACTGCAATTCGAATCATTTCAGTTCACCTCTTCGTTTCAAGTATATCATATTTTTATTGAAGTGTTTTTGAATCTGTAAAATCAAGTAGCTTTTTTACGATGCTTTGATCGCTTGTGTTTGAAGAATTAAGAAGTTGTTTTGCGTCTTCTAATGCATGTTCAAAAAATTCAAAATCGGTAACGATATTCGCCATTTTCAAGGAAGGGATTCCGGTTTGACGTAATCCTAGCATTTCCCCGGGTCCGCGTTCTTTGAGATCTTCTTCACTAATTAAAAATCCATCCAAAGTTTGTTCGAGTATCGAGAAACGATTGTTTCCAAGAAGGATTTGATCACTGACAAGATAACAAAGACCTGCTTTGGTTCCTCTCCCGACACGGCCACGCAATTGATGAAGTTGAGATAACCCAAATCGATCACAATCCAAAATGACCATAAGGGTTGCGTTTTGGTTATCTACCCCGACCTCAATGACTGTTGTTGAGACTAAGAAGTCGATTTGACCTGCTTTAAAGGCTTCTATTATGTTTGCTTTTTCCTGAAAACTGACCTCTCCGTGTAACGCTTGGAATCGAATCGATTGCGGTAGTTCTTGAGAGAGTAGTTTCATGACTTGCTTGACAGATAAATGATCTTTTCCTACTTGCTCATGGATAGCAGGGACAACGATGTACCCTTGCTCTCCTCGAGTTACACATTGGGTCATTTCATGGAAAATACTGGGAAGTGCACCATAGTCCACAACTTTTGTTGTGATTTGTTTTTCTCCAAATGGCGTTTGTTTGATCATGGAAAGGTCCATCTCTGCGTACATGGTTCGCGCCAAAGTTCGAGGAATGGGGGTTGCAGTCATCATCAAGAAGTCTGGTTGCTCCCCTTTTTCAAACAATTTAGTTCGTTCTTTCACCCCAAAGCGATGTTGCTCATCGATGATGACGAGTCCGAGATTATGAAAGGAAACACTCTCTTGAAACAATGCATGAGTTCCAATTGCCACATGGATCTTTCCCGTTAGAAGTTGTTGTTCTATTTTTCGACGTTCTTCCTTTTGTAAAGATGAACTAAGAAATGCGGTTTGATATCCAAAAGGCTGTAAATAATGAGACACAAATTGTTCATGCTGTTTCGCTAATATTTCTGTAGGAGCCATCAGTGCGACTTGTTTCCCAGAGGTTAAGATTCCCAATATGGCATAGAGTGCGACAACGGTCTTTCCAGAGCCGACATCTCCTTGCACGATCCGATTCATTGTTTTTGGTTGTTTGAAATCACGAAAAATATCGTTTACACATTGTTTTTGATCTTCAGTTAAAGAAAAGGGAAGTTGGGATGTTAAGCGACGAACGGTATCCATATGAATCTTGCGGGACTGCGAGATAGTTTGTTTTGATTGCTGCTTTTGATAGTTTAATGCGAGTGCTAGATGGAATAATTCCTCGTACTTGATTCGTTTTTGAACTCTATGAACATCTTCCAAGTTCTCTGGGAAATGAGCCATTGGAAGGAGTTGTTTGATGGGTAAAAGGTCACGCTTTGAAAGGATAAAGTCAGGCAATGTCTCTTCAGGAAAGGATGAGTCAAGTGCTTGTTTTACAAGGGAGCGAAATACTTTATCCGATATTTGATTCAGAGGGTAAATCGGGATAATCCCTTCAATAAAATGCTTGGCTAGCGTAAGGTTGGAGGCAACAAAATGACTATATAACCGTTCGAACCGTCCCTGAACAACAACTTCTACGCCCACTTGTAAACTCTGTTTCAAAAACTCACGATTAAATAGAACAACCATTGTTTCATACTCGCCAAAAACGACTTTTACTGTTAACTTGGTTAACTTCGTTCGTAAAAACGCCACCTCTGCTGACTTGGTGACGATTCCTTTTAAAGTGATTTCGGTATTTAATATGGCAGACTCGACCGATTGAATCGTGGATACATGATAACGAATCGGAAAACAAGTCAAGACCTCTTGAACCGAATGAATCCCTTCTTGATTCAGTTTTAAAAGCGTTGTTGGACCTACACCACGAATCGATGAGAGTGTGTTCATGGTTACCTCAAAAAAATGTGGAAAAAAAAGGGTATGCGAGATACCCTTTATTCCACGGAAATAATATAGGAATAAATGTCTTGTCCGCCGGCAATGGTTTCGACTTCTACAGAATAGTCGGATTCTAACATTTGAACGGCTTCTTCCACTTCGTTGTTATCTACATCTTTTCCATACATGATGGTGACAATTTCAGAACTGGAATCGATCATCGATTTAAATAAATTAATCAGTGCTTCAATCCGATTCTTAACGCTGACAACAATCTCACCATTAAAAATCCCCATAAAGTCATCTTTATCAATCTTTTTCCCTTTATTCACACTTTCACGAATCGCATAGGTGATTTCACCGGTCTTGACGCGTTTCAAGTGATTGGTCATATCTTTTAAATTTTGATCTACGGTTTGCGTAGCATCAAACATAGTTAAAGCAGCATATCCTTGTGCAATGGTTTTTGCTGGTAGGACTTTCACATCACGATGTTCAATCATTTTCGCTGCTGTTTCAGCGGATAATAACACATTCTTATTGTTCGGAATTAAAATAACGTGTTCTGCGTTAATGCTATCTACGGCCTTGATAAAGTCTTCAATCGAAGGGTTCATTGTTTGACCCCCATCGATAATGATGTCACAACCCATTTCGACGAAAGTCTCTTTTAATCCATCGCCATTCACAACAGCGACTAGACCAAATTTCTTACGATGTTTGGGAGCGGAGCCAATTTGGTGTTCATGCCCACAATCACAAGGTTCTTCTTGTTTTTGAGGTTGATGCATCAACACTTCAGAATGTTGTAAACTCATGTTTTCAATTTTCATGTTGATGAAGTAACCAAACCGTTGACCAAGATTTAAGGCATCTCCCGGGGTTTGGGTGTGGATATGGACTTTGAGAATGTTTTCATCTTGAACAACCACCAAAGAATCACCGAGTGCAGATAACATCTCAATGAAGTCCTTTTGATTGAATTCATCCATTTTTTCAATTTGCATGATGAATTCGGTGCAATATCCGAAATTTGTATCCCCATGGAAATTATCCAAATTTCCTTGGAACGCTTGATTACCTTTGGTTGGTTCGACAACTTGTTCAGACAATATTTTCCCTTTTATCGCTTGATGCATGCCAAGGACAACTTCAATAAATCCAGCTCCACCTGAATCGATTACTCCAACTTCTTTTAAAATTGGTAATAATTCAGGCGTTCTTTCTAATGATTCATTGAGTTCCTTAATATAAATTGGGAATAATTCTTCAAATGTGTCGACGACTTCTGATGCCTCTAAGGCCCGGTCAGCGCCTTCTCTACTTACAGTGAGCATCGTTCCTTCGACTGGATTGATTACTGCAGAATAGGCTTGTTCCACTCCTTGACGAAGAGCTTTGCAAAACTGTTTGACATCGACCGAGTCAAACCCTTGTAATCCTTTGGACATCCCGCTGAACAATTGACTTAAAATGACTCCCGAGTTTCCTCTAGCGCCCATTAACATGCCACGAGCTAACGCTTTGGCCACTGCACTAATCGCTGTGTCTTCTAAGGATGCGATGGATTTTGCTCCTGCCATCATCGTTGCGCTCATGTTCGATCCTGTATCTCCATCAGGAACCGGAAATACGTTGAGTTGATTAATGCGATCCATATTATTTTTTAACGAGATAGCACCGTTGGTGATGATCTTTTTAAATAACTGACCATCCATAGTTGTTGTTTTCATAAAAGTCTCCCCAATATTGGATTTTGATATATTCGTGAACGAACGTTCATAGTTTTACATTATAGGTAAAATGCAATACAATTTTAGCATAGCACTATCAAAAAAGCAACCATTTTGGATGTTATAGACCTTGCTTGTTTGTTAAATTTATCCACAATTCTTTGAATTTCAAAGTTTTTCACAAAATAGCCAAAACAAGGCATCGATGTTGTTTTTTATTGAGATTTTCACAAGAATCGGGGAGTTTTTTTCGACTTATCATCTCCTAAGAAAAGGAATATTTTTTACTTGCTTTTTTAACGAAGTATGGTAAAATATTAAGTGCTGAAATCTTTACAGAAACGGAGTGATATTTTATGCCAAGAGTATGCGCAGTAACCGGGAAGAACTTCATGTCTGGAAACCAACGTTCGCACTCAATGCACGCAACCAGAAAATTGTGGAAGGCCAACCTGCAAAAAGTTCGCATCGTCGATGAGAACGGACAAGTAAAACGCGTCTACGTTTCTGCTAGAGCACTGAAAAGCGGAAAAGTAACCAGAGCCTAAAGAATCGACCGTTATGGTCTTTTTTTTATCAAAAAACTCACTCGATTCGGAGTGAGTTTTTGTTTTATTTAAGAACAATTTGAACGGTTTGCGGTGTTGCTTGGTAACTCAGTGTTTGCGAATTAAACACATAATAGGTCAATGAAATAGAATCCCCTTTGATGTATTGATCATAAATGGTCCGGTAGAATTCAGCGTCTGATGCAAATGGTGTTCCGTTGATTCCAACGATTAAATCGCCAATGGCGATGTTCGTGCCGAATAAGGACCCTGCTTGGTCAATGCTTTGAACAAGGAGGCCTTTTGTGAGAGCATTAGGTAGGGTAATCACTGGATTGGTCAAAGTTAAACTTGGATTTATCACAAGACTAGATACCGTGAATGTTCCTTGTGGGGTCCGTAAGGGAGAAATATCTCGAAGGGTACCAAACGTAGATTTGATGGTTTCGGAAGGCATGGTGTTGCTCTCGACAAGTGCGATAATGCGTTTGACAAGTTCAATCGGGATTGCAAACCCCATTCCTTCAATATCGTCTGATACATATTTACTGACATTGATTCCTACTACTTCGCCTTGTAAATTAAAGATTGGGCCCCCCGAATTTCCGGAGTTGATGGAAGCATCATGTTGAATGTAAGGAACAAAATAGTCATTATCCACATTTCGGTCTATCCCTGAGATCATCCCAAGGGTGGTACTACCATAGAAACTATAACCTCTCGGGTTTCCCATAGCGATAATCATTTGTCCTGGTTGTGTTTGACCATTTTGTGCGAGAGGAGAAACATTCACCGTTTGGTTTAATCCTTGAGCTGAAAAAGATAAAATGGCAATATCCGCTGAGGAGTCATATCCTAATAATGTCGCCACTACTGTTGATCCATCTTCAAAGACAACACGGTAATTATCCCCTCCATCAATGACGTGATGATTGGTAATAAGAAAGTAGGTGTTTTCAATAACATCATACCGGTAAACGACACTGGATCCAAGTGATTTTGCGGTTTGGCCTAAATAAGTCGTCACTCCAAAAACACTATGATTCGATGTGGCGATGACTTGATGAATTTGATCTTGGAATTCATCCACGACAACAGGAATCTCTCCATTGGCTACCAACTCATTCAATCGTGCTAATACATTCTCGTAGATTTCATCGTATAATTCAGAACCAATCATGGTAAGGAGTTCTGCATACACTTGATCATATATTTCGCTTCTTACTTGTTGGTAGATATCTTCAATCAGTTGATCGAGATTTATTTGAGTTTGGGTTGTCGTCACAGTCGTTGTTTGTGGAATCGTGGTTTGAGGTGCAGTTGCGTTAGAAATGGTGGGTGTCAAGGCAAATAAAGCACCAAATCCAAATACTAAAACTAGAAGAATTATCATTTTTTTCATATTTTCACCCCTAAGACCGTGATTTTAAAACGATATTTTCAATCGTGAGGGTTTCCCCGTTTCGCCAGATGACAATCGAGATGACATCCCCAACACGATAAGTCGCAAATCGTTCTTTTACAAACTGAACAGAGTTTTCCACAACAATGGTTCCAACTTGTAAAATGACATCCCCTTGTTGGACGCTACCAAACAATGAACCTCTTGAATCTGTGGAAATCACATAAAATCCTTTGGTAAGATTACTAGGAATAGGTGGAACTAAACTGGCCCGGTCTTCGGCAGTTAAAGAAGACAAATCGTAAAAACCAACCCCTAGGTACACCATACGATTGCTGGATCCGAATTCGATAATCTCATCAGCTAAGGTCGCCGCTAGTCCAGAAGGAATGGCAAAGCCCATCCCCTCAATTTCGACAGAGGAAATCTTGATTACGTTAATCCCGATGACATTTCCATTGAGATCAAACAACGCTCCCCCAGAATTGCCTTTAT
Organism: uncultured Candidatus Izemoplasmatales bacterium; assembly: GCA_964483655.1. GTDB lineage: Bacteria > Bacillota_I > Bacilli_A > Izemoplasmatales > Hujiaoplasmataceae > JAUXXX01. Next base: position 75,798 of record CAZABW010000002.1, on the reverse strand, counting down.
TAATCGCAGCGTCGTGTTGAATGTAATTGACAAACATGTCACGAGCTCCATCCCCATCGGTATCAAAATAGCGTTCAATTCCAGAGACGATTCCAAAAGTAGCAGAGCCATAATATTTGAATCCAGAAGGATTTCCAACAGCTAAAATCAAATCTCCTTTTTGAACGTTATCAGAATTTCCGAAGGTCGCGATAGGATACGTTTCACTTGAGGTGAAGTATAAAACCGCAATGTCGACCAATGCATCGACCCCTCGCAAAATCGCTTGAACTGTGGATCCATCTTCAAAAACTACTTCAAAGGTCGTTCCATCTTTTACAACGTGCTCATTGGTGATGACGTAATATTTGTCACCTACCCTTTTATATAACACGCCCGATCCTGTTCCCACCAAATTACCTGAAGCATCATAATTGGAAATTCCAACGACAGTGTCAGCGGATTCATTGGCCACAGTAATCAGTCTTTCAATCACCGTTTGAGGGCTCACTGTGATTTCGCCATTTTGAATTCGAGTAGTAACTTCACCAATCACTTGTTCATATAACGAATCAAATTGTTCTTGTGACATATTGGCGATTACTTCTTGACGTACTGATTCATAGAGTTCCTCGTAAATACGAGCATAGACCTCTGAATACAGCCTAGATAAGTCAATGGTCGTTGTCGTCGTTGTTTGCGTAATAGTATTAGTAGTTCTCGTTGTTGTAGTGAAGTTGACTTGACAGCCAACTAAAAAAACAACCAACATCGAAACCAGTACTGCTGTGATTTTTTTCATGGGGTCCACCTTCTTTTCATAAAGAAATTATAGTCATGTACTATGGTTTTTCTGTGATTCTTTTGCGAATTTTTGGTTAAATTTTTGTATCGTCAGTCATGACAACTAATAAGCGTCCTTTTGAGAACTCTAGCTCCCCAGAACCACGATTAGAAACACATAACGAATCATGAGTGGATAAGAAATAGCCATCTAACTCATATTCAAATCCTTTCATGGTTAAATCATAAACGTCTTCGATGGCGAAAAAGGAAATGTAGGAACGATGATTATGGATGGTGTACTTCCCTTTTCGTAAAGGAAACAAGCGATGATGTTGATCGATAAACTCCAAATCATATTGCTTTATTAAGTTCACATTGGCTAAAAAATGATCGATTCGGCCACCAATTCCTCCATAAACTGTCATAGACTGATAGTCCATATGATTATATATGTAGTCAATTGCAAATGCTAAATCCGTTTGATCTTTCTGATTGGGTAATTGAATCAGTTGGCTTGCCTTTTGCTTAACAACGAGCAAATCGGCCGGGTTGATGGAATCAAAATCGCCAACAGCTAAATCAATCTTGAGGTTGTGTTCCAATAAAAGCGAGAGACCGGAATCGACACCAACCAAAAATTCATCTGCTTCTTGAAAATATTGATGGATTAATTGCGGATTCGGGGGTCCACAGAAAATCTTGATTTTTTTAGACATGTTCTAGTTCCTCAATCGCTTGATCGCGATTTTCTCGATTGAACACATAAGATCCCGCTACTAAGACGTCTGCGCCAGCACTTTTTACGAGTTTTCCAGTTTGGAGATTGATTCCCCCATCGACTTCGATTAAGTATTGAAGATGGAGTGTGGTGCGTTTCTCATCAAGCCATTTGATTTTATCGATCGCTTGAGGGAGAAATGCTTGTCCTCCTTTACCCGGTTCGACGGACATGACCAAGACCAAATCAATGTAAGGTAAAAAAGGTTCTAAGAGTTGAATCATCGTATTTGGTTTCACAGAAATCCCCACACGTACCCCTAATTGCTTGAGAGCTTTTATGGCGTCAAAAACCGAACACTTAACCGCCTCAAAATGGAAGGTGATTAAATCCGCTCCAGCGTCAGCGTATGCCTGGAAGACTAGTTCAGGTTCCATGACCATCAGATGGACATCAAACACTTGCGAGGACCACTTGGAGATTTGTTCCACCATGGTGTGGTCATAGGTTTTGTTGGTAACGAAAACGCCATCCATCACATCAAAATGAAGCCAGAGACTACTAGCTATCGACTTAATCTCTGATTCTAATTGGGAAAAATCAGCGGTAAGGAAAGAGGGTGCGACAATCATGAAAATCACCTCGGATATTTGGGTTTAACAGCCTTGATTTCTTCATAAAAAAGAAGATAGTTTTGATAACGAGAGGGTAAGATTTCGCCCTGACGAACTGCTTGCTTGACTCGACAAGAGGGTTCATGTGTATGACTGCATCCAAGAAAGCGACATTCCGCTTGTAAAGCAACGAAATCAGGATAATACTGCTTCAAGACGGTCGGGTCAGAGAAGGTAAAATCAAGTTTGGAAAAGCCAGGGGTGTCCGCAATCCATCCGGCTTCAAAGGGGATTAACTCCACCGTTCTAGTTGTATGTTTTCCTCGACCTAGTGCTTTGGATATCGTGTTCGTGTCTAATCGCAAATCCGGATTAATTGCATTCAACAGAGAACTTTTCCCCGCTCCTGTCTGACCCGCTACGACAGCGATTTTATCTTGGATATACGGGATGATTTCACGAATTCCTTGTAATTTCGAACTGGATGTATACAATACCGGATAATAGGATTGATAGTATTGTAGTTGCTCTTTCAATGCATGGGACTCTTCCTGCGTTAGTAAATCCATTTTGGTAATGATGATGATGGGTTCAACGCCTTCCGATTCAATCAGGAGTAAAAATCGATCTAATAGATGAAAACTAAAGTCCGGTTCTTTTGCGGATTGGATGAGTAACACCTTATCGACATTCGCAATCATAGGGCGAGTAAAATCGTTATATCGCTCTTTGACTTCCACAATGGAAGGTCCTTCTAAAACAACAAAGTCGCCTACTTTTGGAGCGATATTTCGATGTCGAAAAATCCCAAGGGGTTTACACTCCCTAATTTGATTTTGTTGATCCATCACAGTGTAAAGTCCACCCGTTAGTTTAATGATTCGTCCTTCCAAATCTAGTCCTCCAAGAGAATTACTTCTATTGTATATGATTATATCAAAAAATGCGTCAGATTGCTTGTATTCTCGCACGGATTCAAAAAAAAGCATCCATTTCTAAGCCTTAAATGGATGCTTTTTGTGAATTTTGAAGTTTAATAATTGATGACGCGTCGTTCAAAGTATGCCTTTGGATGATCACAAACAGGGCATTTTTCAGGTGCTTTTTTTCCAAAATGGAGATGTCCACAAACGGCACAAATCCACATTTCAGAATCATTTTCTGAACGGAATACTAAATCATTTTTCACGTTATCGAGTAGTTTTTGGTACCGTTCTTCGTGTTCTTTTTCGATTTTCGCAACTGCCTCAAATAAATAAGCAATCCGATTGAACCCTTCTTCTCGAGCCACTTCAGCGAAGCCTTTGTACATATCGGTCCATTCGTAATGTTCGCCGTCAACTCCGTCTTGTAGATTGACCGTTGTCGTGGGGATGTCACCATCATGAAGGAGTTTAAACCATACTTTTGCATGTTCTTTTTCGTTTTCTGCTGTTTCTAGGAAAAATTCTGCAATTTGATTGTAACCTTCTTTTTTCGCAACCGATGCATAAAATGTGTATTTGTTGCGAGCTTGAGATTCTCCTGCAAATGCTACCTTCAAGTTCTCATACGTCTTACTTCCTTTTAGTTCCATACTTGCCTCCTCTATGTTCATTTTCAAAACCCTGTTTAAAATAATGCTTTAGTCCCCAAAGACAACCCCAATACATTTCGCTGCTTGAACTAAATCACCATTCGGATCCACCACTTTGGAACCCCCATGAGAGGTTTCTCCGACTTCTCCAGATCCAACTACTTCTTCAATTGGAACAGGAACCATTTTATCGTGTTTCACCGCAACCATTTTTCCAAATTCGCCGGACGCAATCATGTCGACAGCGTACGTTCCATATCGAGTTGAAATTACCCGGTCAAAGCAATTGGTTACCCCACCGCGTTGGATATATCCTAGATTTGTTGAACGAACTTCTTGACCTGTGATGGGTTTGAGAATTTTCTCTAACACCATCGCAACTTGTTCTCCTGCTCCTCCTAAACGAACCGAATCAGGGGATTCCTCAACAATCTTTTTCACCGTGACGTCACCATCAATCGGACGGCATCCTTCTGAAACACAAAGAATCGAAAATTTAGAACCGCGATTATACCGTTCCACAATCTTCGCTACCACTTTATTAATATCGTAAGGAATCTCTGGTAGTAAAATAACATCAGCGGAACCCGCCAGTCCTCCTTCTAAAGCTAACCAGCCGGAATTGCGACCCATGACTTCTAAAATCATGACACGGTCATGAGAAAATGCAGTTGTATGGATGGCATCTAAAGCATGCATAATGTGATCTAAAGCCGTCCGATAACCAAACGTAATATCTGTCGCTGGCACATCATTATCAATGGTTTTGGGAATCCCGACAACTTTGACACCCTTCCGCGCAAAATCGCGAGCAGAAGTTAAGGTACCATCGCCTCCAATAATGACTAAGGCATCAATCCCTAATTTTTGTAAATTTTCATATGCCACATTCGAAACATCTTTTTTCACATAGTTTCCATCTTCATCACGAACACGATACGAAAAAAGGTTATCTTTATTAGAGTTTTTAAGAATCGTTCCCCCTTGATGAAAGATTCCTGATACTGTCGATAAGTCCATTTTGATGTAGTTGTTATGATATAAGCCGTAATAACCGCCGATAAAACCAATCACTTCGTATTGGTATTTTAAGATTGCTGTTCTAACAACAGCACGGATGACAGCATTCAGTCCAGAACAGTCGCCACCACCTGTTAATAGGCCGATTCGTTTAATGGGAGTTTGGTTCATAAAAAATCACCTTTTTTCATTCAAAATTATTGTTTCGTCTTAAAACTATTAAATAGTTTATCACTAGCGTTTCATCTTGTCAATTACGATTTATCTTCATGTTTCATTCGCAATTGACCACAAGCTGCGTCAATATCTTTCCCTTGTTCCCGGCGTAATGTTACGGCGATTCCTCGCTTCATTAAACGGTCATAAAACTGACTCGCGCGCTTCGGATCCGTTGCTTGATAAGCAAACTCTGTGACTGGATTATAAGGAATTAAATTCACATAAGCATTTAACCCTCGAATTAAATCAGATAATTCATCTGCTAATTCAACAGAGTCATTTACCCCATGAAGCAAGATATATTCAAAGGTGATACGTCTAGATGTTTGTTCAAAATACACTTTTAAAGCCTCAATGATATCCTTTAAAGGATAGCGCTTATTAATCTTCATAATTTGCGTTCGTAATGCATCATTAGGCGCATGCAAACTCACGGCTAAATTGGGTCGAATGGGCTCTTTTGCGAAATCATAAATTCGTGGAACGATTCCACAAGTGGAAATCGTGATATGACGTTGTCCGATGGCTAGCCCTTTGGCGTGATTAATAATTCGGACGAAGTTCATCACATGATCGTAGTTATCAAACGGTTCGCCGATGCCCATAACAACGATATGGGTAATTTTCTGATCAATATCGCGTTCTACACTCACCACTTGATTGACTAACTCATGAGCTTCTAAATTTCTCGTTTTCTTCTTCAGCCCACTGGCACAAAACGAACAACCCATATTACATCCTACTTGGGAAGTAACGCACAAAGACAAGCCATATTCATGGCGCATTAAGACGCTTTCAATGAGGTATCCATCTTCTAAAACAAATAAATACTTGATAGTTCCATCAGAAGAAGTTTGTTTTAACTCGATTGGAAGGTTAGATAGAGAAAACTCGCGGCTTAAATGGTCGCGAAGTTCTTTATTTAAATTGGACATCAAATCAAAGTCTTGGGCCTTTTTTTGATAGACCCATTCAAAGACTTGTGTTGCATTAAACTTCTTAAATTTGTTTTGTACAAGATAGTCGCCTAAGGCGTCTAAGGTATACCCATAGAGGTTATTCAACATATCACCCCATTATAGTATACCATAGTCCAATCTTTTTGATTCGGTCTCTTAGGATTTCTCTTTGTATTTTTTCATAATCAAAACAGATAGACTAAAGAATAAAACAAGCGTTGCGACTAAGACGATAATGTTTCCGATTAAAGGTAAAGTATAATCCCCATATTGAAATTCCAATCCCATAAATAATTTAACGGAATCCGGTACATACTCCATTGCAACAGCTTCATTCATCATGGTTTGACGAATAGCAGCTGCCGCATGAGAAACCGGGAACACTTTGATTATCCATTGAATGGCTGTGGGTAAGTTTCCAATCGGCACATAAATCCCCGTTAAAAACCCAATCAAAGTACCAATCAAACTAGATAATGTCCCGAAGGCATTTTGGCTTTTTATAAACGCGACGAGAAAGAAAACAAACGATGAAGACGCGGCTACAGATAATACAATGAGTCCTAGGACTTGAGCGAAAGCCCGAAAGGATAAAAATTGTCCGCCATAAATGACGATGTATCCTTGTGCTAGCGCTAAGGTTAAGAGTGACATAATCAAAGCAACCGTTACTGAACTTAAGATATAGGAAAGAACCAAGGTGGATCTAGGAATCGGTGAACTATGGAAATCATAGACAATTTTTTTTGCCCGGTCATCAATCATCGTTCCAAACCCAGCTAAAGCCGTTGTCATTGTCGTGGAAGCGATGACCCCTGCCATAATCCATGAATCCATAAAAAAGCGTGAATTTCCATCGGAAAAACTATCTGCGATGCCCGATACCATGTTTCCGAGGAATAACACGTATACTAAGATAATTAGCAAAACGCCCAGCATTGAAAAGAAAATCGACGCTTTGTCACGGAAATATAATTTTAAATTGCGTTTTACAAGAGCAAAGATCATTCGCGGATTTCCTTTCCGGTGATACGAATAAATGCATCATCCATGGTTCCATGTAAGACTTGGAAATTAGTAATTAAGTGCTTTACTTGATCAAGAATCTTTAAACTATCCATCGGATGGTCTAGTTCTACAGTCACACAACCATTCTTGACTTCATATGATTGATGCCCTTCATCAAGAACTTCAAGTACAGGCTGTTGCTGAATTGGATACAGTTCTAAGCGGTCTACCGCATATCGCTCTTTTAGTTCGAAAGGACTGCCTTTGGCCACAATATTGCCATTATCAATCACAACCACGTAATCCGCTACGGCTGCTTCTTCCATATAGTGTGTGGTTAAGAAGACGGTCATGGATAATTCTTTTTGGAGTCTTCGTATGGTATCCCATACATTTTTGCGTGTTTGAGGATCCAGCCCTGTAGTCGGTTCATCAAGGAAAAGAATTTTAGGCCGATTGAGTAAGGCTCTAGCAATATCTGCTCGTCTTCGTTGCCCTCCAGAGAGTTTCCCGTAGGGACGATTGGCAAGTTCAGTAATTTGGACAACATCCATGGCTTCTTCCACTCGTTTCAGATGTTCTTCCTTGGTTCCCCGATAAAAGGCAGCTCTCGTTAATAAATTTTCCTTCACCGTAAGAAAAGCATCTAAAAAATGTTCTTGAAAGACAATCCCAATTTGTTCTCTGATCTCATCATCTTGCTTTCCTACTTCGAGTCCATTCACGATAATCGAACCACTCGTTGGTTCTAATAATGTGGTAATCATCGTGATGGTTGTACTTTTTCCGGCACCGTTTGGACCTAGAAAAGCAAATAAAGATCCTTCTTCGACATAGAAATCTATGCCCTTCACTGCTTCTACAGTACCATAATGCTTAACTAATTTTGATACTTCAATCACTCTTTCCATAGTGCACCTCCTATGTTTACATTATAACAAAATCGTTTCGGTTGCGGATGTCAAATTTACTTTACACAGACAAAAAAATCAGTCACTTTTGAAAGCGACTGATGTCTTTTTGTCGTTTATGAACGTAAACTTCCCTTTACATGGAGCTCTAGACCCAAAACGATGTTCTTCATCAATTCATCCACCTGAGCTGCTTCAAGGGTTTTGGTTGGGTTTTGTAAAACCATAGAAATAGCAACGCTTTTGTTTCCCTCACCAATAGCTTCGCCCCGATATACATCAAAAATATCAACACTTTGAAGAACGTCTTTCGCAACGCTATGGATCACATCAAGCAATGCTTTTGCACTGACTTCTTCTTTGACAATGACGGCTAAATCTCGAGTCACTTTCGGTACCTTAGGAATTTCTCTCATCCGAATGAGAGGATTAGGAATGGAGGTCAATTGATCATAATCTAATTCAAAAACAAACATTTTTGACAATCCGAGTTGGCGCTCAGTTTCCGGATGTAGACGACCAAAGTGACCAAGATTACGACTATTTACATAGACAGAAGCCGCAATCCCAGGATGGAGATAGGGAACGTTTTTGTCAACAGGTAAAATCTGATAGTCAGAAATGTGATGGAGCGTGAGGATGGCTTCTACGATTCCTTTGACATAGTAAAAGTCAATTGGAGTGTTCTTTTTCTGCCAGTCCAATGCAAGAAATTGCCCATCAAGCACCCCGGATAACCGTTCTTTCTCTCCTGATTCCTCGTACACTCGCCCTAATTCAAAAACGTGAATACCCTCATTTTTACGAGCTAGATTATAGGACGCTACTTCTAGAAGAGAAGGTAGTAAAGAATGACGAAGGGTACTTCGTTCTTCCGTCATCGGGTGAAGTAAAGTGATTGTCTTTTGGTCCTGCAAATCAAACATGGTAGCTTTTTGTTGCGAGACAAGCGAATAGGTAATGACTTCATCAAATCCTAAGTAAGTTAAAGCTTCTTTGATGGCTTTCGCCTTTTTTTGTTTATCTGATCGTTTTCCAACACTTCTCGTAAAAGGTAATACTGTTGGGATCTTATCAAATCCATACAAGCGAACAATCTCTTCGATAAGGTCTTGATCTGTGATTAAGTCTCGTCTGCGAGACGGTATTTGAACTGTGATTAGAGAATCTTTTTCAGTTTGAACTTCATAGCCATATCGCTTGATGATATCAAGCACTTCTGCTAACACCATATTCGAACCCAAAACAGCATTGATTTTTTGGACAGAAAGAGAAATGGTATGGTGATGAGGAGAAAGGAGAGACTGGTAAGAAATACCCGCCAATGTTTGGCCGTTAGCCAATTCTTCGATTAACATCGCTGCACGGTTTAACGCTTGTATGGTGCGATCAGGATCAAGACCTTTTTCAAAACGCATCGAGGATTCACTACGCAAATCCAAGCGTCGAGAGGTTTTTCTTACACTAAGGGGATGAAATACCGCTGATTCTAATAATACTGTTCGAGTTTGGGCATCCACTGCGGTTTCTAATCCGCCCATAACTCCCGCTAAAGCAACGGCTTTATGTCCGTTCGTTATTAATAGGTCGTCTTCAAGTAAAAGTCGTTCATTCCCATCAAGAGTCGTGAATACTTCTCCAGGTGATGCCTTTCTCACTACGATTTTCGTAGATTGAAGTTTGTCATAATCAAAAGCGTGAAGAGGTTGACCATATTCGAGCATGACATAATTCGTGATATCGACAACATTGTTGATGGGACGAATATCGTTAGCGATGAGCCTTGCTTTTAACCATAAAGGACTTTCTTGAATCGTGATATTTTTAACCAAGCGACTGTAATAACTCTTACAATCCTCAGATGTTATCTCAATTGAAACAGGATTTCTTTCTTCAATCTCATGTACGCATAACTGAGGTTCTTTGACAGGTAGGCCATAGATGGCGCTGATATCATAAGCCACCCCTAAATAAGATAATAAATATCCTTTGTTTGGAGTTAAATCAAGTCCGATGATTGTGTCATTGAATCCTAACACTTCCAAAGGATTCGCTCCCAGTGGGGTATTTGGATCTAATTCATGGATCCCATCTTCTCCATGAAATTTATGGTCTATTCCCAGTTCATCTAAGGAACAAATCATGCCATTGGATTCCACCCCACGAATGGTGGTTTTTTGAATCGATACATTTCCAGGTAAAAGGGCTCCAGGTAAAGCCACAATCACTTTTTGATTGGCTTTCACATTCGGTGCGCCACAAACGATTTGCAGAGTAGTTTCTTTGACTTCAACCTGACAAACAGATAATTTATCTGCTTGAGGATGGCGGATACATTCCTTGACCCAGCCAACAGTCAGGTTTGTTGCTGTTGACATAGCGCGAACAAACGCTACTTCTGTTGATTTTAGTCCGATTTGTGCCGCTATTTCTTTCGCTGAATCAGGAACTTCGAGATAGTCTTTTAACCAATTTAAACTAACATTCATATCGCGTTCCTCCTAGCGAAATTGACGATTAAACCGCAAATCATTAATATAAAGATTACGGATATCATCAATTCCATACTTTAAAATCGCCAATCGTTCGACGCCAACGCCAAAGGCAAACCCTTGATAAATGGTAGGATCATAACCAGCTTGACGTAATACCTCATTATTCACCATTCCAGCACCGAGAATCTCGATCCAGCCTGTTTGTTTGCACATGGAACAACCTTTTCCTCCACATTTATAACAAGTTACATCGACTTCAACAGAGGGTTCTGTGAAGGGGAAGTAAGATGGACGAAGACGGATCTCACGGTTTTCACCAAAAAGGTGACGAGCGAGAGCTAATAAAGTTCCTTTTAAATCTGCAAAAGTAGCTTGACGATTCACAACTAAGCCTTCGATTTGGGTAAATTGATGGCTGTGTGTTAAATCATCATCATCCCGACGATAGACTTTGCCAGGGCAAATGATTTTCACATCTTCTTGATGGTGATTCGCTAACATCGTTCGTACTTGAACGGGGGAAGTATGGGTTCGTAGTAAGGTTTCTTCAGTGATATAAAAAGAATCTTGCATATCACGAGCAGGGTGTCCTTTGGGTAAGTTTAACATTTCAAAATTATACAAATCGGACTCAACCTCTGGTCCTTCTTTAATCTCATACCCCATCCCAAGAAACAAGTCTTCTAAATCATGAATGACTTGTGAAATAAGATGCATACTCCCTAACCGTACTTTTTTTGCCGGTAGGGTGATATCAATCGCTTCTTTCGCTAATGTGGCTTCAATGGCTTCTCGTTGAAAACGGTCTTGAAGCACATCAAATTTCGCTAAAGCTTCCCCTTTAGCGAGATTAACGATTTGACCATATTGGGGACGCTCTTCTGCTGGAATATCCTTCATCTGGGAAAGTAGAGAGGTAAAAATTCCTTTCTTCCCAAGGATTTCTGCTTTGATCTCTTGTAGTTTTTGAAGCGATGAAACGGTAGACAAGGTGATGTCTAATTGTTCTAAAATATCTTTTAATTGGTTTTGAATCAGCATCATTTCTCCTCCTAAAAAAAGTCGCCCTTAAAAAAGGACGACGAATCGCGGTACCACCTTAGTTCCAAAATTGCTTTTGGCGCTTGAACCCTTAACGCGGGATACGGGGATGATTGGTCCCACTCCAAAGCTGAATTCGCTATCCTAATCTGAAAATACTTACAGCCGAGGTATTTCTCTCTTGACAGGGTTAGATAGGTACTACTGCTTTATCATTGAATTACTCTTATTATAACGAAAAAAACAGGGAAATGCAAAACTTATCGACGTGAATTTGCAAATATTGCTAGTAACCGTAACAACTCAATATACAACCATACCAAGGTTACCATCAATCCTAACGCTAACACCCAGCCGTATTTCCGATCGATTTGACCTTCTACAGCATTGCGTATCATCTCGAAATCAATCATGAGATACAAACAAGCAAGAATCGCGGAAACGATAGAAATCAGGATGTATAACCCTGAGGATAGCCCAAGAATGAGACCGAGTAAGGACATCAAAATGACCGAAATCATGGCGACGACCACAAAGGATGTGAATCGTTGATTGACTTTGATAATGTCAGTAGAATAAAGCAACATCATCACTGCTAAAACGATAATTGTCGTTAAAAGAGCCGTTTGAATAATGCCTTGATATTCACTTTCAAAAACCGCAGAAATCATTCCGAGTAAAACCCCTTCTGCAGCGGCGTATACGACGCCAGCATAGGGGGATAGCCGGACACTCAACGTGCCAGTAATGGCACTAATAAATGCTAAGACAAATGCGCCAATGATGTATTCCACACGCCATAGGGTTGCGTTGGTTAACATAAACAGCGCAACTCCCATCGTGATCGAAACCAAAAGCAAGGATTTCATTGCAACATTGGTGTAGGTTACGGGTTGAGTAGATACGTCAGCATCACGAGCAACACGAAGAACAGGGTTTGTAGAACGGAAAAAACGCATATCGATACCTCCTAGAAGAATTCGCTCTTATTATACTATGAAAGATTGACGATTTTGTGAAGATTTTGCATTTTTTATAAATCAAATAAGGATAATTGTGATTGTTCACGTAACTCACCAAATGAACCTAAATCCGCAAGGCGCTCCATATGGGTGGTGGTTAACTTCGTACGACTTTGAACATCTTCTATCGAGACAAAGGGTTTTTCTTTTCTTGCGTCAATCACAGAGTTCGCAGCTGTTAAACCTAGTGACTCTAGTGCGATAAAGGGGATGATGAGGGCCTTTTGATCAGGGGTAATGAGAAAGTTTGTGGCGTGGGAGGTGTTGATATCAATGGGTCTAAATTGGAATCCTCGCTTTACCATTTCTAATGCTAATTCTAATACCACCTGTAAATCTTTATCGCGTTGACTTGCGCCATCACCCTTTTCGGTGATTTCGTCTAGTTTACGCGATAATCCATTCTCTCCTGAAACCATTGCGGTGACATCAAAGACATTCGCGCGCTTGGAGAAATAAGCTGAATAGAAATAGATGGGACGGTACAGTTTAAACCATGCAATCCGCATCGCCATTAATACATAAGCGGTCGCATGAGCTTTTGGAAACATGTATTTAATCTTACTACAAGACCAAATGTACCAATCTGGCACCTTATGGGCTTTCATTTTATCAGCGTAAGTAGCCCATTTTTCTGGATTTGCTGGAGCTTTTCCTTTACGGACAAACTCCATAATTTCAAAGGCTAAGGTAGGGGGCATTCCATATGCGATTAAATCCACCATGATATCGTCACGACAACCGATGATATCTTTAAACTCAATCCGACCAAACTCATTTCGTTTCCCTAAGACTAAATCTTGAGCATTGGAAGACCATACATCCGTTCCATGAGATAAACCAGAAATTTTCACTAACTCAGCAAAGTTTTGCGGACGGGTATCGCGAAGCATTCCCCGTACAAAGTTCGTTCCTAACTCGGGAATCCCATAAGAAGCAACATCGGATTTGATATCCTCGGGTTTTAATCCGATAATGTCCGTTCCAGAAAGCATTTTATAAACTTGTTTATCATCGATTGGAATATCCTCAGGTTGACTGAATGGAAATTCAAGTGGGTGTTCTATCACCAAATCCATCAAATAGCGAATCATCGTTGGATCATCATGACCTAAAACATCAAGTTTGAAGAGATTCGACTCGAATGAGTGGTAATCATAGTGTGTGGTTTTCCATTCTTTATCGGTGGAATCGCCAGGATATTGAATCGGCGTTACATCGTAAATCTCTTTATTATTCGGAACGACCACAATCCCTCCGGGATGTTGTCCACTGGTTCGTTTCACACCGACAATCCCTTGCGCTAAACGATCTAACTCCGCCCGACGTTTTTTTCCTTCTTCTGGGGTGCTTCGTTTTTCAAAGTACTCGCGTACCATTCCAAAAGCCGTTTTGGAAGCACAGGTTCCAATCGTCCCAGCCCGGAAAGCATAATTTTCCCCGAATAAGGTTCGGATATATTTATGAACTTCTCCTTGATAATCCCCTGAGAAGTTTAAGTCGATATCAGGCACCTTATCTCCTTTGAATCCAAGGAAGGTTTCAAAGGGAATGTCGTGCCCATCTTTTTTCAGTGGATGGTTGCAATTGGGACAAGCAAAATCAGGCAAATCATACCCGCAATCGACATGATCAAACCACTTTTGATGTTCTTCTTCAAAGGGGGTTAGCCCATCTAAGGATTTTTCTTCTTCGGTCTTTTTAAAGGCCGTGAATTGACAATTGGGACAACGATAGTGTGGTGGCAATGGATTGACTTCGGTGATATCCATCAACGTTGCGACAAAACTGGAGCCAACACTACCTCGTGAACCCACTAAATAGCCATCATCGAGAGATTTTTTTACTAATAGATGGGAAATGTAATAGATGGTTGAAAAGTGGTGGGTAATAATACTTGTTAATTCTTTATCCATGCGCCGTTTCACAATACCGGGTAAGGACTCCCCATACCATTTCTTCGCTTTCTGGTGCACCATGTTTTCGACTTTGACTCGTATAGAGGGAACCCCTTTTTCAGCTAAGAACTCATCTGTAGGTGCGAATAGTTCTTTAGGGAAGATCTCGATGGTCTCAATCATGTCAAAAACCTTTTGGGTATTCGTAACAACCAGTTCGTAAGCGACATCTTCACCCAAGAATGCGAATTCCGCAAGCATTTCATCTGTCGTTAAGTAGTGTTGACTCGGTTTTTCCTTCTCGGAGTTCAGTTTATGAAAGCCACCTCCCCCTACTAAGGGTGTCGCAATCATGATTTCACGATAGATTAGGTCCTCTGGATCGAGATGGTGGACATCTCCTGTCGCGACCACCAAAATTCCGAGTTCCTTTCCCACCTGAACAATGCGTTTGATGACATCTTCCAATTGTTCTTTCCATTGAGGATTATCAAAGCGAAGATATGCGAAACTAGAAGGGGGTTGTACTTCCAGTAAATCATAATAACTAGCTGCTTGTTTTAAGGCTTCATGATTTTTCGTAAGGGCGATTTCAAAGAAATCAGAATTTCGACAACCCGAGCTAACAATCAACCCTTTTCGATGCTTATCTAAATACGTTTTCATCACTTTCGCTTCCCGGTCAAAGAAGTCTGTCGATGCGGCAGATAAAATCTTGTATAAGTTTTTCAATCCCGCTTGATGTTTCACTAACAGACTAATGTGTTTCGGATAAGGAATTTTATGAAACTCTTCCCGTCGTAATAACAGATTGAGATCATTAAATTTCAAACTCGCCACTTGCTTCTTCACTTCCGCAAGTAATCCCATAAAAATTTCTTTCAGTGCTTCTGCGTCTTCTGAGGCGGAGTGATGATTTGTTAGTTGAACTCCCAGTAGTTTCGCAATGGAATCAAGAGAATAGCGCTGACGTGATGGAAATAACGTTTTTGATAAGACCAACGTGTCAATAAAGGGAGGCTCTTGCCATTCAAGACCAAGTTGGAGTGTTTTTTCTTTGACGAAGTCCACATCAAAGTTGGCGTTATGAGCAACTAAGATGCCATCTTTGGCGAAAGTTAAAAAACTTTGCAATGCTTGTTTTAAAGAAGGAGCGCCTTTTAATTTAGAATCCGTAATACCGGTAAATTCTTTGGTGAACTCCGATAAGACAATCTTATTGTCAATATAAGTTTGAAACCGATCTATGGTTTGACTATTTTTGACTTTAAACGCAGCGATTTCAATAATCGAATCATATAGAACCGATAATCCCGTCGTTTCAATATCAAAAATGATGTAGGTTTGATCGGACAGTAACCCGCTTTTTGAACCTGATGCAATTCGAATCGCTTCATCATTCACATAAGTCAATTCCAGCCCATATATCCCTTTGATCCCATGTTGCTTCGACAAAGCAAACAAATCAGGAAAGGATTGTACGGACCCGTGGTCCGTAACCGCAATGCCTGAATGGCCCCAATACTTGGCGCGTTCGACGTATTCTTCCATGGTATTGACACCATCAAGAGCACTCATTTTGGTATGGACATGTAGTTCAATCCGTTTTTGTTTGGCTTCATCAAGGCGATTGGTTTTGGGAAGAACAGTGTTCGATTTTGCGATATTATAGGCATTGATGATGACTTCTCCGTAGTAATTATCGTACAAAGCCATTCCTTCAACGAGCATGGTTAATCCGATTTGGATTTCGTTAGCAAATCGCTTTTCGCTATCATTCATCAACCGTTTTTTCACGAAAATCGAATCTTTCTGATCCGTGATGATGAACGTTGCTGTCGCACTATTTCTACCGGGGCGGATTTCGGAATATACCACGGTCCCCCGAAGTTGAAAGCCATTTTTGTTCTTATTTTTCGCTTTATATTCCGCTAAATCTAGTTCACTTTGAGGAATACTCGAAATGGCTTGGAAAGGTCCGTCAATGGGTTTATCATCATAGAAATAATCAAACTTCACTTGATTCGTCACAACCGATTCATTGCTAGCCACGAAAGTCATGGTATTCTTTTCAATTTCATCTTGAATCCGTTTTTGCCCATCATCAAATAAAACCTCAATTTGGGCAATAAACCCATTCCGGCGAAGTCCTTGTTCGATTAATTTTGGGAATAATTTAACACTTAAGGCATCGACAGGAGCCGTGATGATGATTTTGCTTTTTTGAATATCATAAGGATAATCTTTTAACGGTTGAATCCGTCGGTCGGTTTCAATCAACTCATCCAAGGTATAGTCATAATAATCTGCTAGCTCTGCTTCTTGAGTTTCTTCAAAGGTCACCTGGTAATCAACTTTCGATAACCCTGGAATAACAGTGGTTAGGGATTTAAGCCGTTCTGTGAAATGACGATATTTGATGAGAGGTAAGGGTCGTTCAAAAACCAAGTGAAAAAACCAACTTCCGGTGGCTTCATAAACATCGATGGCTTCCAATCGACCGCTCTGCAAAAGGTATTGGTCTTCGATTTGGAGTTGGGCGAGTAATTGTTTCATTAAAGCATTCATTTCATCAGCTCCTATTCTTCATCCATTATATCATATCCTAAAGGAGACATAACAGCAGTCTAAAACAAAAGCAGCCTTTCGACTGCTTTAAAACTCTGCTTTTACTTTTCCAGCCAAGATTTCTTCAAGAGCTTGTCCAACCGGCTTTACACACTTGTTTTCAACAGAAGATAAGCCATCTTCTTTGATAATTTTCGCCCGTTTTGCGGAAATATAAGCCAACTTATATTTCGAATCAATCACCGTAAGCAAATCATCAATCGATGGATAGCGTAATCCTTCCATATTTCCTTTAGACATGTTATTCTTTTCCCTCCAATAATTGGTAATACTTATGAATCGAGCGTTCGGTCTTCGCATGTTCTGCCCGAATGATGGCAAAAATCCGGTCCGCCGCGTTATAGACTTCATCGTTTACGACAATATAGTCGTATTTATAAGCAAGATTGTATTCTCGCTCGGCTTTTTCCAACCGTTTTTGAATCATCTGAGAATGTTCGGTTCCTCGTTTGGTCAGTCGGTCGATAAGAGCTTGTTTGGATGGTGGTACAATGAACACAAAGACAGCCTCAGGCATCCGCTCTCGAACAAGCAATGCCCCTTGAACTTCAATTTCCATGATGACCTCTTTGCCTTCTTGAAGTTGTTTCTCAATCGGTTTAATCGGGGTCCCGTAATACTCCCCGACAAACTCAGCATACTCTAGGAAATCACCATCTTTGATTCCTTGTTCGAACTCATCCCGACTAACAAAGTAATAATCTTGCCCATTCACTTCTCCATCTCGAGGTTTTCTTGTCGTCATGGAAACCGAGTAAACGAAATTATTATCTGGGATTTCAAACAACGCTTTGCGAATGGTTCCCTTCCCAACACCAGAAGGACCACTGATGACAACTAACAACCCGCGCTCATTGAGTTTCATGTTAGTCTCCCCCATCGTTTGTTCTCTATGTTATCCATTATAATATCACAAATTGATTCAAGAAACAATTTTTTTCGTATCAAAGTTTCATGTGATATAATGAATAGGGTGATTCTTATGAGTTTAGATGGTCGCTTTTTGCATCACTTAGCAAAAGAACTCAATCAAATCTTACCGTATGGCCGAATTCAAAAGATTTCTCAATTAGCCAAGACGGATTTTTTGTTTATGGTGCGAACGGTCGGACAAACATTGTCATTATTAATCAGTGTTTCATCTGGATTAGGTCGGATTCATCTCTCGAATAAAGACTATGATAATACCTATATTCCCAGTGGCTTTTGCATGTTACTTCGAAAACACCTCGAAGGAGGTGTGATTCAATCGGTTTCGTCCCTTCAAGGAGATCGGATTATTGAAATCGTTGTTTCGAACATTTCGGAAACAGGGGACTCTGTAACATTATCGCTTTTTGTCGAACTAATGGGAAAATATGCAAATCTCATTGTCACGGATGAGCAAAAAGTAATTATTGATAGTTTTCTTCGGGTATCACCATTTGACGAAACTTCTAGAACCATTCTCAAGGGACTACGATACCAGATTCCAGAAGATGGGAAAATCAATCCGTTTGATGGTAATCAAATCCAAGATTGGTTCGTTCATCATCCAGATTGGACGCCCAAGGATTTCATTGAAGCGATTCGGGGAAGTTCCCCCTTATTTGCGGACTATTATTATCAATCCATCCAAAACACAACGATGAGTGCCATTGAAATTTATCAAACCCTTCTTGCTATTCCTGTAACCCCCACTCTTTATCGAAAAGATAAGGTAAAGTTTTATTATTTTGATGTGTTTCCTAACGGAGAAAAGCAATTCTTTTCCACCCTGAGTGAGTTACTTGAGGATATCTATTTTGAACGAAGCAAGCAGGAACGAGTACGCCAAATTGCGAAAAACATCACCGCAACCATCAAACGCGAACTCGAACGGAATAAAGATAAACTCGAAAAATTGACCAAGGAATGGATGGTGGCTTTGCAAGCCGATCGTATTCGTGAAGAAGCCGATTTTTTAAAAGCGTATCAACATGAGTTGAAAAAAGGCGAGCAGGAATTTCAAGCGTTTGATTATAAGACCAATCAAATCCGTGTCGTAAAACTTCAGCCACTTTTATCTCCTACTGAACAGGTGCAGTCCTTTTATCGGAAATACAAAAAACAAAAGAATGCTGTCATGCACTTAGAAACGCAAATGGCATCGACGCAAGATCAAGTAGCCTATTTCGAACAACTCCAAGGTCAGTTAGATCTTTTAACTATTCCTGACTTTCTTGAAATCGCTACGGAACTCGGTAAAGATCCGCTTACTCCGAAGCAAGGCGCTAGAAAGAAGCCAACGAAAACCCATTTTGATACGTATGAAGACCAACATAAAACAATCTATTATGTAGGGAAGAACAACCTTCAAAACGAACAATTAACACACAAGATTGCCAAGGCTACGGATTGGTGGTTCCATGTTCAACATTCCAGCGGAGCGCATGTCGTCGTTTCCACTTCTAAGGAAATGGATGAGTATACCATCCGGATGGCCAGCCAGTTAGCGAGCCTGCATTCCCCTGCTCGATTATCGTCTTCGGTTCCAGTGGATTATACCCTCATTCGAAACGTCAAAAAAATCGCTCATAAACCAGGATTTTTTGTTCAATACAAGAATCAAAAAACCATTTATATTGACCCCAATCCTGCGATTCTCAATCAATTAAAACGTAAAAAATAACCGTGCCTGCGCACGGTTATTCCTTTTCTATGAGGATGGCTCGAACGAGTGAAGCTTCGACATCTTTGATTTTTAAAGGCAATGCAACGAGTGTATATTCTCCTGACTCTACCAAAGCTAATCGTAATCCCTCTAAAATATAAATCCCATTCCCAAGTAAAAGGTCATGAGTTGGATGGTTGGCTTGGTTTCGTTCAATCCCTAACGTGTCAATCCCAACGCCACGGATTGCTTTTTCCTTTAAGTACTCTGCCCCCGTTTTATCTAAATAAACGAAGTCAAAATCAAAAGGTTCTACAAAGCTATTTCGGGTTTTGAATAAAATGAAATCCCCTTTTTCAATCGCAACTTTCTCTAAGTCATCTCGGGAAATATGATCAACTAGATGGGTAAAATCGAACACTTTGCAAGCACCATAGAAATCTTCTAACCGTTCTTGACTGGAAGTACTCCCTCCCGGAATTGTATGCAGAGGGAAATCGACATGAGTTCCTGTATGGAGGTTGACATGGAGATCCGTTTCATAGACCCCCTGCTGATCAAAAGAAGCACTTTGAAGAAAGTGCGGACGTTTCGAATCTTTGTTTTTATAGACGGTCATGGACGGTTCAATTGTCATCGAAATATCATAGAAACGCATTACAAGTCCTCCTTCCATAGTTTTTTGATTTGGGTTTTCAATTCGCTCAGAGAGGAATAGCGGAGGATCGGTTTCGCCACTTCCTTGATTTTATCGACAATTTCCCAAGAAGATTCAATTTCATCCCATCGTGAAAATAATGTTGAGACCCCTCGGATTAAATCTAACAGAAGGCGTTCATACGCCTCTGGTTTATTTCCAACATATTGACAATCATGACAATAATCCATGTTCATGACTTGAATGTGGTCCGATAATCCTGGTTGCTTGACATTCAAACGAAAGGTGACTCCTTCTTCTGGCGCAACCCGAATCACCAATTGGTTTTTCACAAAATCTTGACTGGGCCATAGCGATTTGACTTGGGGGTTATGTTTAAAATCAATGATGATTTCCGAGACTTTCTCTTCTAACTTCTTCCCTGTAATAAAATAGAATGGAACATGGTACCACCTAGGAGTATTAAAATACCCTTTTAGAGCCACGAATGTTTCTGTTTTCGAATCTGCTTGAATATTTTTTTCTTCTAAATAGCCAGGATATTGACCAAAGATGACGTCTTTGGGGTGGACTGAAAAGTATTGTAAGACATCGACTTTTTGTTTTCGAATCCCTGCTTCATCAAAGGTTTCAGGAGATTCCATCGCGACTAAGGAAGCCATTTGTAATAAGTGGCTTTGAAACATATCTTTTAAAGCTCCCGCTTTATCATAGTAATTCCCACGATTCATAACTCCTTCTGTTTCTTTAGCTTTAATGGTCACTTTCTCAATCGATAAATGATTCCAGTTGTTTTCAAAAATGCGGTTCGCAAATCGCATCACTAATAAATTTTGAATCATTTCCTTTCCAAGATAGTGATCGACACGATAGATTTGTGACTCATCAAAGTAAGACCACAACAATTGATTGATTTGTTTCGCAGTTTCGAGGTTATCACCAAAGGGTTTTTCAAAGGCAATCTTGCTTGATAAATCCCCTTTTGGGGCGATTCCTGCTTCACTTATATATTTTGCGATTGGTTCAAATAGTTCGGGACCAACCGCTAAATATAAGATTTTTTGATCGACTTGAAGGTTCGTGATGGTTCGAGCTAAATCTTGGTAACTCGCGAGTGACCCAAAATCAAGCGTAAAATAAGACATCATCGGGATAAGCTCCTGAATCAATTCAACTTCTTTCATCTGCGTTTTTGCGAATTCTAAATAGCTATCTAGAGTATGTGAACTCCGTCCAATCAATACGATTTGGGTATCCTTTCCTAAATGCCCTTGGTGATGAAGGGCTGCTAAAGCAGGTAGTAGTTTTTTGAATGTTAGATTGCCGGTTGCACCGAAAATAGCAAATAATGGTTTCATAATAATTCCTTCTTTCATATTCTCACATAATGAGGGACAATAACGCGGTTAATTATATCATATCTTGACTCTTGCTTCACCCTTCTTGCTTGAAAAAACGCCTTGGCAAAAATGCCAAAGCGTTGTTATTTCTTCCCTTCGATTTCTGACAAAATCATTTGCACAAAAGCATCGATCGAAAGCGTTGTTTGCTCAGTAGATCCATAAGGACGAACATTTACGGTATTGTTATTTACTTCCGCATCCCCGAGAACCACTTGATAAGGAATCTTCTTGGTTTGTGCTTCACGAATTTTATATCCTAATTTTTCATCGCGGAAATCAGCTTCCACACGGATATCATGAGCTTGTAAGGTATCAATGAGTTGTTTAGCATAGTCGGTATGAACATCAATATTAACAGGGATGACTTTCACTTGAACAGGAGCGAGCCATAAGGGAAAGGCCCCTGCATAGTGCTCAATTAAAATACCAATAAACCGTTCAATGGATCCGAATAATGCTCGGTGTAACATGACCGGACGCTTCTTCTCACCACTGGGAGCGATGTAGGTTAAATCAAATCGTTCTGGTAAATTCATATCAAGTTGAATCGTACCACATTGCCAAATTCGATTCATCGAATCACGGAGTTTGAAATCAAGTTTCGGTCCGTAAAACGCTCCATCCCCTGGATTGATTTTATAGGGTTTTCCAATGGAATCCAAAGCATCGGCTAAGGCTTTTTCAGCGCGATCCCACGTTGCGATTTCACCAATGTATTTTTCTTCTGGACGAGTCGATAATTCGATATGATAATGAAGTCCAAACACCGAGTAGACATACTCGAATAATTTCACAAGCGCCGCTACTTCTTCGACGATTTGGTCTTCAGTCATGAAGATATGCGCATCATCTTGAGTAAAATTACGAACCCGGAATAATCCATTTAACGCTCCGGAGGCTTCATGACGATGAACCAATCCCAATTCTCCTACCTTTAACGGGAAGTCTTTATAGGAGTGAATGTCGCGTTTGTAAACAAGCATCCCACCTGGACAGTTCATTGGTTTAATCGCGAACTCTTGTTCGTCGATTTCAGAAACATACATATTTTCCCGGTAGTTAAACCAATGGCCCGAAACGACCCATAAGTCTTTGTTCAACATAATGGGGGTTTGAATGAGTTGATAGCCGTGTTTAACATGGATTTTATACCAAAAGTTTTCGAGTTCGCGACGTAAAATCATTCCTTTTGGAAGCCAGAAAGGAAAACCGGGACCGTATTCACTTAACATGAATAAATCCAACTCTTTCCCGAGTTTGCGGTGGTCACGTTTTTTCCGTTCTTCTAACCAATATAAGTGTTGGTCCAATGCTTCTTTATTGAAAAACGAAGTTCCATAAACACGAGTCAGTTGTTTGTTTTTCGAATCTCCCCGCCAGTATGCACCAGCAAGGGATAACAGTTTAAAATGACGAATCCACTTCGTTGAGAGTAAATGGGGCCCGCGACATAGATCGGTAAAATCACCTTGGCGGTAAGTAGAAATCGTTTCTCCATCTGGAAATGATTCAATCAATTCGACTTTATAGGGGTCATCTTGAAAGAATTGAAGTGCTTCTTGTTTCGAAAGAATCGACTTTTCAATCGGTTGATTTTGTTCTGCGTATTTATGCATCACCTTTTCAATTTTGGCTAAGTCACTTTCCGTCAACACATCTTCTCCTAAGTCGATATCATAGTAGAATGCATCTTCAACAGTGGGTCCAACCCCGAATTTTGCTTGCGGATACATGCTCTTAACTGCTTGTGCGAGTAAGTGAGCCGTGGAATGACGCAAAACTTCAATACTCTCTACATCTTGATCGGTGAGGATGCGAACCGATGCATCGTGATCGAGTCTTCCATTTAAATCAAACACATCGCCATCGATTTGAAGGGCAATGGCTCGTTTTTTTAGTGAAATACTAATCGATTCAATGAATTCAAGTGCAGAAATGGGTTGTTCGAATGCTTTTTTGGAACCATCAGGTAAAGTAATTTGAAACATAAAAAAACCTCCTTAAAAAATAAAAAAATCGCCCTTATGAAAGGACGATTGATCGCGGTACCACCTTACTTCCAAGCTTATCACTTGGCGCTTGTCTCCTTAACGCGGAAAACGGACTGGATTAGAGTCAACTCTGAGGGGGTAACGTCTTTTTTCTTTGCATTGGCTTTCACCATCCCAATGTCGCTAAACAGAAGAATAAAAGGGTCATGTCCTCTTCACTGTGTTACTGAATATTATACGAACTTATCTTTGTTTGTCAAGTTGTTTGTGTGGGCTTTTCTAGGATTTCGAATTCCGTTGTTAATTCGCGAATCCGTTCAAAAATCCGCGCTGCTTTGGTCTTTTCGAGGATGGAGTCATTCAGGACCATCGCTTCAATTAACGTCTTCATTTTTAAATTGGATGAAAAGAAGGTTGGTTTATAATCGAGAAGTCGATGTTGCAAAATTGGACCTAAGATTTCATCGCGAATGAATGCGGATGGGCTTTCGCCTCCAAAGTCATCTAAGAATAAAACCGGAACTGTTTTTAACCGCTCGATAAGAGAGGATAATTGGTTACTTCCAATGAGAGATTTCATTTCTCGAACTAAATCGGGATAATAAGCAAAGCTCACATCCACATTTTTCTTTGCCAGTTCATTTGCTAGACAAGCTAAGATGTATGTTTTACCGCTGCCGTAAAGCCCAGAAAGATAGAGCCCTTTTTGGAGGGTCGATTTCGGATATTGAGTTAAAAAATCAACCATGAAACGGTAGATTTCTTTCCGCTTTGAACTCAAAAGCTCCATGTCTGCCATATCCGCCTCAAACACCCGTTTTGGAACATATAAAGCATCGATCTTACGTTTTTTCGTATTCTTTTGATTGTGTTGACAAGGTTCGTAAACCAAAATGGCTGATCCATTTTCCATCGCTAGGGTGGGTGTCATGCCAACCATTGGAAGACTACATTGATCTAGCCCTTCACAAGCCTGACATTGTTCATGCTGTTCCCGATACGTTAAAAACACATTGAGAGATTGCATGATTTGTTGGTGAGTTAAGTCATGTTTCATGACAAAAACTCGAATCGAAGGAACTTCGAGTAGTTGTTCAATGGTTTGATCGGGATCAAATTTTTTCGGTATTTGGGCTAGGTATTCACTGATTTTTTTCATGCGGACTCCCCTTTTTTATTCGATGGATGCTAGATAATCATCCAACCATGAAACTTCGACATCGACGGTTTTTTGAGTTTTCTTTTTCCCAACCTGTTTTTTCTTATCAAACTCACTGGCTAAATGCTTGACATAATCCATCGCCGCTTCGACGGATGTAATTCCAGCATGAATCCATTGGAGGGCTTCTTTTTCAAGATATTCGAAAGAAGGCAATTTCCCATTTGTGAAACCAAAGACGTACGCGATTAAAACATTGAGTACGTGTTTGTTAATCCCAGATTGATCTAAAACAGAGGCAATCGTATGTAAATCTTTCGTCGCCACTTTCCCATTTTGGAGATCTTCTAATAATGTCTTTGGATTGACGGCTTGGAAGTACGCCACGGGATCCTTCGGTCGTTCTTTGGTACGAGGAAGGGCTTCTTGATCATCAAAGGGAATCTCTCTTCGAACTTTTATTTTGTATTGATCTTTTGCTAATAAAGATAAGCGATCGAGATTCACGCGTAAGGTAACGTCTTCCACGGCTTTGACGTACACGTCTTTCATTTCCAACTCATCGAGGCCGTAGACATAAACAAGATTCGCAATTTTTTGTTTTACAGGTTCTGTAAATTGAGCTTCGTCGAAAAAGCCTTTCGGAATGCTGTCAATAAACAAAGCGAAATCAAAGAATTCATTGCTGAGTTGGATGGAACTAGGTTTCGAACCATTGATGAGATCCCCTTGGAAGGGAGCCGGTTCTGAGGGAAGTGATTGAAACACTTCGTTAAATGATTTTGATATGTCTTGATGAAGTTCTGTACGAACCGTTTGTATTTGAAACAATTTGAGAATCTTTTTAAATCGGTTTTCTGTCAAAATCGCTTGTAAATATCCTCCTAACAAGCCATCGTTGACAAAAGCATTCGGGCTAAGTGGAGATTTCAGTTCATAATAAAAGGTATCTTCGAGGATAGATGTCTTCAACAAGCCAATCGCTTCTAAACGTTGACGATACACTTCAATCCGATTGATGTTTTGCGAAAATAAGCTTTCTAAATCGTGATGTTGGTAGATCTCCGAACAAAGACTTTGACGATTCACCAACGAAAGTAACAAAAAATACAGCGTCATCGCCCCATGACCCATAAGCGGTTGATAGAGCAGTGTGATGATTTGCTGATCGAAACTATTCGGTAAGGTTTTTAGAAAAACCAAAAACGGATCTGCTCGACGTAAAGCTCTACTCATGCTTTACCGTCCCCGATTCTTTAAACGTTTATCCAGTTCGGAATAGATGCGTACACAGAGTTTTTTCGGCCGACCAAAGCCAAATACGGAAAACACATTTAACTTGATGTTAATATGTGTCTCAATCGGACTCATTTGAAGCGCAGTAATGATTGCTTCATAGCCATTGCCGATACAATCAATTTCGCCATAGGTTTGATCAAACCCTCGGATTTCAAAGCCGATTATTTTACCAACTTCTTCAATCGCTGCTTTGGCTTGTGCAAAACTATTCCGATAACTTCTTGTTCGTAAATCGGCATCGCTGTGTAATTCTCTTGTTTCACAACTTGTTTGGAAAAAATTAGCCATGGTGGTTCCCCCTTACTGTATCTAACCATTGTTTCACTTGTCGTTTGGTTTTCAATCTCGAACCGTGATTATCAATCACAACATCCGCTTTTGCGACTTTATCTGCTAAAGAGTCTTGAGCTTGAATTCGTAAAATAGCTTCTTCTTTTGAAAACTGATTTCGATGCATTAATCGATTGATTTGATCCGTTTCTGTGGCGGAAACGACAAGGATTTGATCAAATAAATCTTCATACTTCGCCTCATATAATAGCGGGACGCTGACCACGAATAAGGAATGATTCGCTTTTTGTTCTTGAAGATAGCGAATGATTTCATCCCGAACTTGTGGATGACTCAGTTGATTCAACCGGACTCGCTTAGAGGAATCTTGAAAGACAATCTTACCTAATGCTTTAAAATCAATCGCTTGATTGTCCAGTAAAATCGATGAACCAAATTCAGAAACGATATCATTATACAATACAGAGCCAATCTTTGTCAGTTGCTTATAAATAAAATCTGCATCAATGACCACGACACCCGCTTCGATAAGCATCGACTCCACCAGTGATTTTCCTGATGCAATGCCCCCAGTGAGTCCTATCACTCGTAACGACTTCTCCCGTATCCCTTGACAAGAGGGGCAAAGATAGGTCCCTCGGGTTGCCACTTTTGTCTTGATGATGGGGGTATGACAGATTAGACAAGGTTGATGAACGCGTTGGTGGACAAAAAGCTCATTTTGAAATCGACCCGTTACTCCTAGAGAAGATACATAACTGCGAATAGTGGTTCCACCTAAATCGATGGCTTTTTTTAAAACCGCTTTACTTGCTTGCGTCAGGAGAAGCGTTTCATACTTTGCTAGATCACAAGCTTTTGTAGAAGGATGTATTTTCGCTAAAAATAAGACTTCATCTACATAAATATTACCCAGTCCTGTTAAGATGGCTTGATCGAGAAGGATTGCTTTGATGGGTCTCTTTGATTGATGAATACACTCATATAGATAGAGGGAATCATCATCGAGTAAAAACGGTTCTTTTCCTAAAGAATGGTTTTCTAAATAAGAGTCATACTCTGAGGGTTGAATCCACTCCATTGTCCCAAACTTCCGGGTATCATGATAGTGTAATTCGCTCCCATCGGTAAAACGGAAGATGGCGTGGACATGTTTGCTTTTTTCTGTAGTCGATGTGTAAAAGTAATATCTTCCTTCCATCCGAAGATGGCTAACAAGATAGCCCACCTGTAAGTCAAAAAACAAGTACTTCCCATAACGCAAAATTGCTTGAATCGTTTGATTCTTGAGATGTTGAACGAACGCTAAAAAGTCGCCTTGGACCATTTTTGGATAATAAAGGTCTACATGAGCGATTGTTTTTCCTACGATTAAGGTTTCGAGTGTGCGGCGTACCGTTTCAACTTCGGGTAGTTCTGGCATTACTTGACCTCATATAAATTACTTCCAAATCCGCCTTGTGCAACCAAAGGTACAGAAAAAGGAGTAACGTGGGATAGATGATACATAACCATCGTTTCAAATGCATCACGCTCTTCCTGAAGCACATCAAAGACTAGTTCATCATGGATTTGAAGTAAGAGTTTGGATTGAAATGGGGTTGTTTCGATGGCTTTTTGAATTTGAACCATGGCCATTTTTAAAAGGTCTGCAGCGGTACCTTGAATCGGAGCGTTCATCGCCATTCGTTTCCCGAATTCACGAACTTGATAATTTGCATCTTGGACTTCAGGAATATAGCGACGTCTATGAAACAGGGTTTCGACGTAACCTTGTTCCTGTGCTAGTTTGATTTGCAAATCCATAAATGTCTTGATTTCTGGGAACGTTTGAAAGTATTGCTGGATAAATTGTTCTGCTTGTTTCAAAGGGATTTGCAAATCTTCTGATAAGCCCCAAGGTGTTTTTCCATAAATGATTCCGAAATTAATCGCTTTCGCTTGACGCCGTTTTGCGTCCGTTATGGTTTCTTCTTGGAAAATCTTCTTAGCGGTATGGACGTGAACATCTTGATTATGAACAAAAGCTTCCTTCAGTCCCTGGCAATCGGCCATTTCTGCTAAAACTCTGAGTTCGATTTGCGAGTAATCAACCGAATAGAGTTGATGTCCTGGCTTAGAGATAAAGATTTTTCTTAACTCACGGCCTTCTTCTGTCCGGATGGGGATGTTTTGTAAATTCGGTTCAATCGAAGACAATCTTCCGGTCTGTGCCACCATTTGTTGATAGATGGTATGAATCTTTCCATCTTCTTTTAATCGAAGGGCGTTTTTTAATCCTTCATAGTATGTGGAGTAAAGTTTTGTAAGACTCCGGTACTCAATAATGGGAGAAATGATGGGATGAAAGCCAACGAGTTGGTTCAATACAGAAATATCCGTGGAATATCCACTTTTATTTTTTTTGTAATAAGGTAAGTTAAGTTTCTCAAATAAAATGATTCCTAGTTGCTTAGGGCTATTGATATTAAAGGGTCCTTCCGCGTGGTGATAAATTTGTTTCTCGATTTCTGAAATCCGTGACGCCAGAGATGTCCCCAACTCATCAAGGACCGCTTCATCCACGGAGATTCCTTCTTTTTCCATGAAAGCTAAACTTCTGGATAGAGGAAGTTCCATTTCTTGATAGAGCTGAGTTTGATTGTTTTCACGATGTTTTTGTGTTAACACGGGTTGAAGAGAATGGATTGCTCGAACTTTGGAAGTAATGTGATTCGCTAGAATGTCTATGGAATCAGGAATGGCTTTTTTCGCACCCTTGCCAAAGATTTCTTCATCGTAAGCAACATCATGGTAGTCAAATGCACTACAAACAACACGAAAATCATCTTTAGTTGAATTGGGGTTGACGATGTATGACGCAAGTTTTAAATCAAAGACAACGCCTTCGAAATCATACCCAAGCCAAAGCAAAGCAACTTTTTGGGCTTTATAATCATATGTATATTTTTCTATTTTCGGGTTTTTTAACAATTCTTGAAGAGTCAAACTTTGTTCGAAAATGGAAAATGGAATGTAATACAGTTTTTGATCCATTTGCATCCCTAACCCAATCGGTTTGGCGATATGGTAGTTTTCGCCGAATAACTCCAAATAGACGGTAATGGGACCTTTTTTTGGAATCACGATGTCTTCCGTTCGATGAATAAAAATTGCTTTCGAATCGTTAGCAACTACTTTTGGTTTCGCAATCTCGAGTTTTCTTAAAAACGTGTGGAGTTCCATGGTTTGATAAAAGTTGCGGAGTTGTTCATGAATCACATCACGTTTAGCGAGATTTTTGGGGATTTCATTATCGAAATCGACGACAATCGTCGCGAGTACTTTGGAAAATTTAGCTTGCTCTTCATAGGTGATTAATCGCTCTTTTAGTTTTCCAGCTAGAGATTCCTTATGTTCGAGTACTTTTTCTAATGAGCCGTATTCTTGTAATAACTTGACCGCTGTCTTTTCTCCTATGCCTGGTACTCCTGGAATGTTGTCACTTACATCGCCGACAAGTCCTTTAAAATCGGTCATTTGATGGGGATGAATGCCTAAACGTTCATATAGGCTTTCTGGAGTATACTCTTCGACTTCTTTGAGTCCCTTTTTGGAGATAATTTGTTTCACTTTCGGATTCAAAAGTTGAAATAAATCGCGGTCATTCGATAACACTTCAATCGCATCATATTCATCGATGCGATGTTTAATCATGTATCCCACAATATCATCTGCTTCAAAACCGGATTGCTCATACCGAGGAATCCCTTGAGCATCTAAATAATCTTTAATATAAGGAATTTGTTCGATTAACTCAACCGGAGGTTCTTTCCGCGTTCCTTTGTATTCTTCAAACATCAGGTGTCGATGCGTCGGCCCTTTTGAATCAAAAGCAACTAAGATATCGGTGAAATCCATTTGCAGGATTTGTTGGAAGGCTGAAACAAAACCAAAGACAGCATTGGTTGTTTGGCCTAACTGATTTTTCATCAAGGTGCCCGATGTGCTGGTCGCGTAATAACTTCGAAATAGCAAATTCATGCCATCAATGACGAGTAGTTTTTTCATGAATGCCTCACTTTCAGATTGAAAAAATGCACACGAACGTATGCATTGGTTTAACTCTTGTCCGTTTTCACCCGATTACGGTCATAAACAACGAAAAGACCTTTTAGAATCAAGGTTTCATCGACTAACACGGATTCCTCTAAATGCGGGGAAATCAGTTTGGCATGCCCTCCCGTTAAGATGACTGGTAAATCTCCACGAGATAAACTTCGCTTAATCCGGCGAATCATCCCATCAATCATGGAAGCGTGTCCAAAAATGAGACCACTTTTGATACAATCTGCTGTGTTGGTCCCTAATAGTTTTTGAGGACTTTCTAACTCAATTTGTGGTAATAAAGACGTCTTCGAAATCAATGCGTTTTTCGAAGTCGTTAATCCCGCTGTAATAATGACCCCTTTAATCGTTAACTGGTCAATATAGGTAAAGGTGGTGGCAGTTCCTAAATCAATGACAAGCGCTGATTTTCCATAAAATGAAGTGGCTGCGACAGCGTTAGTAATCAAATCAGCTCCTACTTCCCGAGGATTATCTGAATTGATTTTAATACCTGTCTTTACACCCACTCCTAAAAACAAAGGAGTGATTTGAAACCTTGTTTGGAAATATTCTCGGAAAACATCGTTTAATTCAGGAACAACCGATGAAATAACCACAGCATCGACTTGTTTGACAAACCCGTCTAGCGTGATGGCATATTCATCTGTGGATTTATTTTTTTCAGTGTTGAGTCGAACAACACGGTATAACGTAACTTCATCAAGGGATAACCCAATCGAAATCGTAGTATTCCCAATATCAATCAGAGCTAACACATCATCACCTACCCTTCAGAAGTTTCGCTACTCATTGCGGACACTAAGCGATCAGTAACAACCGCGCCGATGGATCCAGCTAAGAGAGCTTCCACAAGACTGTTGGTGATTAATACGCCCCAAACAACTTGAAACGCTGCGCCAAAGGAATTGATCGTGGCCATGAAATCTAAAGCACCTTGATACTCACTGCCTGAACCAGCAGCGATTTGCGACCAGGTTGTATTTCCTAAAAGTACCGGAAAAGCCGTAATCATCATCGGTAAAACCATCAGAGAATGTACGATGGTTAATAAGAAGAAACTAACAACTAAAGCAAATAACCGATTCTTAATCCATTTTTCGAACAAGCGATATACATCGTAGATCAAGAGTCCAAAGATGAAACGAGGCAGAATCGAAACCCAGGGGAATACAAACAAAAAGTCAAACCCATACGAGGTAAAGGCACGAGCGAAAGAAGCAAAGCCAAAGGTTAACCCTAAGATAATCGCACTTTTTCTACCGAGTAAGACTCCCCCAATTAAAACGGGAAGATGAATCAAGGTTGCGGATACACCCGCTAATGTGATAAAGCCAATGTTTGGGACAAACCCCATCACAATAATGATGGCGATGAACATCGCTAAGATGGTCATCTGACGCACTTTCGATTGATTTTGCATCCAAATAGTATTCATTTTTTTCCTTTCCAAGCCACATTTTTGTGGTCTCCTAAGTGTCTATTTTTTTGTTCTTTAGACGTTATTTTTAATTTCTTGAATCTTAGCAAAATCGAGTTGCTTTAGCATTGCTAGAATCACTGATTTTACCGCTTGATAATCATCTAAATGGATCATGGATGTTGTCGAATGAATGTATCGCGAAGGCATTCCGATCGTACACACAAGTACCCCATCCCGAGATAATTGCACTTCAGCGGCATCTGTACCACCTAATGATTTGTAGTATTGAAAGGCAATGTTATTGGCACGCGCGGTTTCTTCGACAAATTGTAACATCCCACGGTGCATGATTGCTTTCGGGTCGTGGAAGCGAATCATAAAGCCCCCACCTAGTTTTCCACCAACATCACTATCTTCAAAAGTATCCGCGCAAGGAGAACAATCGACGGCGATGAATAAATCTGGTTTCACTAGGTAGCTGCTGGTTTTCGCACCACGCAATCCCACTTCTTCCTGAACATTCGCACCGCAATACAACTTGCATGGTAATTCGGCCTTATTGACAGATTGTAAAATATCAATCGCCATGGCTGTACCAAAACGATCATCCCATGCTTTAGAGACGATTTTCTTTTCATTTTTTAAGACGGTGTAGTCATTGCGAAACACGATTTGTTGTCCAATTTTGACTCCTAAGTCGATGGCTTCCTGTTTGGTATCACAGCCGATATCAAGTAAGAAGTCATCAAAATCGGAGACTTGCTTCGTCGCCCCATCTCGTAATAAATGAGGGGGTTTCGCGCCGACAACTCCAGGAACTTTCTCGCCATTATCTAAGATGACATCGAGATGTTGACTAATCATTACTGGGGGATTGACTCCACCCATGGGAACCATTTTTAAGAATCCTTTATCGGTGATTCCAACAACCATCGCTCCCACTTCATCCATGTGTCCAGCAATCATGACAACCGGACCACTCTTTTGAAGATTGACTCCTCCAAAAATCGATCCGAGTTTATCTAAAACGATTGTTTCAGCGATCGGTTCGAGCATTTTTTTGACATATTGGCGAACATACTTCTCATGTCCGGATACTCCAGGTAATTCTACTAAATCACGATAAAATGGTTGTAACATACATCCTCCTAATGACAAATAATTTGGTAAATCCATTTTCCTTGAGTTTTGAACTTGGTTTCAAATTCCGTCTCAACATTTTCTATTTCAGGATGAGAGTGAAGATCAAGAATGATGGAATCCACCGAGTGATTGGTTTCCACAAAAGACATCATCGAATCCATGAAAAAAGGAAAATTGTCGGTTTTGAAACGAATAGGCGCATCCGGTTTGCGAACTAGGCGATATTTTGCTAAATAAGTTGGAAACGTTAAACGACGTTTCTTCTGTTTGGTTTTTGGCCAAGGATCAGAAAAATTTAAATAAATGCAATCCAACTCGTTTTGATCGAAGATGGTTTCAATATCTGCCGCGTCAAACCACAGTAATTTCAGATTCTTTACCTGATGAGGAATGGCTTTTTGTAGTGCTTTCAATAAAACCGAATCATATTTTTCCATTCCGATAAAATTGATTTCTGGATGTTGGAGTGCTAATTCGAGTAGAAATTTACCTTTCCCCATTCCAATTTCTAAATGAATCGGTTGTCTGTTTTGAAATAGCTGATTCCACTTTCCCTTCCAATCGGTTGGTTGTTGGACAACATACATGGAATCTTCTTGTAAAATCGTTTGTGCTTCCTTGATTTTCCGTAAGCGCATAATTACCCCGCCAAAGCAACGATGCTTTCTGCGTAGATAGCTGCCGCTTTTAACATATCATCAATGATGAGATATTCATTGGGTTGATGAGCTAAATCTTCTGAGCCAGGGTAATTCGGTCCAAATGCAACTGCTTTTTTCAGTGTTCTTGCATAGGTACCGCCACCGATGGTCAAAAGTGGGGTTTGGGTATCGCCAGTATACTTAATATAAGCATTATGTAGTACTTGAATGAAGGGATCTTTTGGTGAAATATAATGGGGATCACTCTTACGATGTGAGATTAATTCAAATCCAAAGGAGTTCGCCAGTTTCTTAGCACCGTCAATGAGTTCATCAAATGGATACCGAATCGGATAACGGATATTACATCCGACTCGTAGAACTCCATTAACCGTATGGACAAAGGCTGTGTTAAGTGTTAAATCCTTCATTTCTTCATCATGATAATTAATTCCAAGTTTTACACCATAGTGGTCAAAATTGAGGTGATTAGCGATAAATGTAATGATGTTATGTTGGGAGTGGTTTTTTAAAAACTCAATCATTAGGAATATCGCATTAACCCCTAAATAAGGCCAAGCAGCGTGTGCGTTTTTACCATAGATTGTATAAGTGCTCCCATCGACATCGCCTTGGTATTGGTGTTCTGATAAGAATAGTCTAAATTCTTTTTGTAAGTCTTTTTTCAATACTGCGACACACTGGTCAGGAACAACATTGTATCGATCTCCTGCTTCTAAAGAGACAACGACATCATCGTTCAAAGATTGTATCAAGTCAAAACTGAAATTCCCTTTTTCGCCATAAATCAACGGAAATTCAGCGTCAGGCGCAAAGGCAACATCAGGCATCGTTTCTTTTTCTAAATAGCGTCGAATGCAGCGCATGCCTGATTCTTCATCACACCCAAGGATTAACCGCACGGTTTTTTTCAAAGGTATGTTTTGGTCTTGAATCATGCGCATAGCAATATAGGCAGCCATGGTGGGTCCCTTATCGTCCATGGCTCCACGAGCAATCATCTTACCCTCTTTAAGAGTCGCAGAGAAGGGTTCTACTTCCCATTTGCCACCAGTAGGAACGACATCCAAGTGTCCAAGAATCCCGACAATTTCATTGCCAAAAGGCATTTCGATATGTCCTGCATAATGATCGATATCCTTCGTGATAAACCCATCTTTCCTAGCCATTTGAAGGGTGTAATCCAACGCATTTCGAATCGCTTTTCCAAAGGGATATTCCGTATTATCGGGTTGATATTGATCGAGTACAGACGGAATCTGCAAAAGTCCTCTCGTCTTGTCAATAAACTCCTGTTTGTATTGTTTTGCAATTTCATACCAGTTCATGTATGGCACCACCTCTCGAAGTTTTATTGTATCATATTTTCCCATGCTTTGCATGAAAAGTGTGAAAACATATGAAGAAACCCTTAATAGGGGGGCGAGAAACCGGCTTTCATTGACATTTTTACATTCCTTAGTATAATGAGAAGTAAGACGAAAATAATCAAGCGAGGAATCGCTTTAGGAGATAGAAATGATTCGTAAAATTGTCATGAAAAATTTAACTTGTGGAAGTTGCATCCATAAGATTGAGCGTCGGGTGAATCGACTCCCATATGTGAATAGTGCTAGTTTTAATTATGCGAACCAAATTTTGCTAGTCGATTTTAAAGAAGAATATGAGGAAGAACTCGCTTTAAAAGAAATCAAAATGATTGTCGATATCTTAGAAGACAACATTGACACCTATTATTTTGAAAACAAAATCGAAACCAAGAAAGTAAACTTTTTTAAAGAGTACTTCTATGTTTTGTTAGGTATGGTCATTATTTTGGTAAACTTCACGATTTACCAAATTCCATCCTACATCAACACATTGTTCGGCGCTTCGCTCCCAGTCTTTGACTTTTGGGTCAAAGATGCCCTTTACTGGCTTGGCTATTTGTTGTTAATCTCCAAGTTAGGGACGATGCTACTGAGAGGCATTAAAAACTTTAACTTGTTTAATGAGAACACCTTGATGATTATCGCAACGTTTGCTGCGATGGGTCTTGGAGCGTATGAAGAAGCGATTGCGGTTGTCGTGTTATACTCGATTGGAGAGCACTTACAAAGTCGAGCAGTTCAAAAATCGAAAAACGAAATCACAGCGTTGATGAATATTAAAGTCG
This sequence comes from uncultured Candidatus Izemoplasmatales bacterium, assembly GCA_964483655.1. Classification (GTDB taxonomy): domain Bacteria; phylum Bacillota_I; class Bacilli_A; order Izemoplasmatales; family Hujiaoplasmataceae; genus JAUXXX01. Next base: position 40,001 of record CAZABW010000002.1, on the reverse strand, counting down.
AGTATGCGAATGTCTTGGTTGAAGACAAGATTGTCGTTAAAGATCCATTACAGATTAAAGTTGGCGACATTGTTGTTATTAAACATGGAGAACGTGTCCCAGTCGATGGGGATGTTATTTTAGGTTCAACGAGTCTGAACACATCCGAATTAACTGGAGAGTCCAAACTACGGAATGTTGATGTAGGGGATGCAGTTCTCAGTGGGAATATCAATGTTGGGGATGTTATCCGCATCCAAGCCACAAAGGAGTATCAAGATTCAACTTTAGCAAAGGTCATTGATTTGATTGAAAACTCAACTTATAAGAAGTCAAAAACTGAATTGTTTATCACCCAATTCTCGCGTGTCTATACTCCGATTGTTGTACTACTCGCATTCTTATTAATCCTCTATGGTGTCATTTTTGATTCCGCAAATGTGATTACAGCGGATGGATATATTTATCGAGCAGCGATTTTCTTAGTGATTAGTTGTCCTTGTTCGTTAGTTTTATCCGTTCCGCTTTCCTACTTCGCAGGGATTGGGGCTGCAGCGAAAAATGGTATTTTGTTTAAAGGCTCTACTTATTTGCACACACTAACAGATGTGAAAACCATCGCGTTAGACAAAACAGGAACCTTAACTTATGGAGCGTTTTTCGTTAGCGAAGTATCTTCTCCTGAGACATTACAGGTCGCCGCTTCAATCGAACGATATTCCAACCATCCGATTGCCCAAGCCATTTTCAACTATCACAAAGGTGTTCTTGAAACGATCACCGATGTGAGCGAAGTGCCGGGTTATGGAATCAAAGGATTTAGTGAAGAAACACCTGTTTATGTCGGAAGTCGAAAATTTCTCGAACAAAACGGCATTGTTGTTCCTGATGAAAAACTCCCGATTGGATCGTATACATTCGTAGCTAAGGGAACGCAGTACTTGGGATATATTGTGGTAAAAGATGAGCTCAAAGAAACATCCATGGAAACCGTTCGTCACTTTGCACAACATTACGACACCGTGATGTTAACGGGAGATAATGAGGCTTCCGCTGGTGATGTAGCGATGAAGTTAGGTGGAATTGAATATTACGCTGAACTTCTTCCCCATCAAAAATTAGAAAAGTTCGATGCCATCCGAACCAACTCGATTAGCTTATTTGTTGGAGATGGAATCAATGATGCACCGCTTTTGAAAAATGCAGATATTGGCGTATCAATGGGTTCAGCGAGTGATTTAGCGATTGAAGTTTCTGACATCATCATCATTAATAATGATATCCGGTTGCTGGAAAAAGCCATCCGGATTGCTAAAAAAACAAGGATCATTGCTACTGAAAACATTGTATTCTCGATGGTAATCAAGCTTTTATTCCTTGGTTTATCCGCCCTCGGAAGTATGCAAATGTGGGTATCGATTTTCGCAGATGTTGGGGTCACTTTACTTTGTGTTGTCAATGCATTACGGATTATTTATCTAAAGGGATATTTGAAAATTAAAAAGCATGAAGATGAATAAAAAGTCGCCAGAAATGGCGACTTTATTTTTATTATAGATGCCGAATTGCACTGTACTTTTTCTTTCCCTTACGAAGAATCGTGAATCGTTGATCAATGGCTTGTTCTTTGGAAATTATGAAATCCATCGAGGATATTTTTACGCCGTTTACAACGACAGAACCCGATTGAATCAGTTCTCTAGCTTCCCGTTTTGATTTTGCTAAATCTGTTTGAACTAAACAATCAATTAACGGGATATCTTCGCTTAATTCTAGAGCGATGAAGTCTTTGAAACCCACTTCAATTTCATGGGCATTCAAAGCCGAGATGTCGCCTGAGAACAGTGCTTCTGTGATATGTTTTGCTTCTTTTAGTGCTACCTCACCGTGGACGAGTTGAGTCACTTCCTCTGCCAACGTGCGTTGTGCTAAGCGTTCATGAGGACGATTTTTTACTTCCGATTCCAAAGACTCAATTTGATCTTTCGATAAAAACGTAAATTGTTTTAATCTCGTGATTACATCTTCATCAGCGGTATTAATCCAAAATTGATAGAACTCGTAGGGTGTAGTTTTTACTGGATCTAGCCATACTGTCCCTGATTCTGTTTTTCCAAATTTCGTGCCATCGGCTTTGGTTACTAAGGGGAATGTGAATCCATATGCTTTTGCTTCAAAACCGTGTACCTTCCGAATCAATTCTAATCCAGATGTAATATTCCCCCATTGATCTTGTCCACCAATTTGTAATACACATTTCTGCGTATGAAACAAATGTTCAAAGTCCCATGCTTGAATGATTTGGTAGGAAAATTCAGTAAAGGAGATGCCATTTTCGATCCGTGATTTTACCGAATCTTTACTCATCATATAACTTACATTAAAGTGTTTTCCAATGTCACGTAAAAATTCAATCGCATTGAGAGACGAAATCCAATCGTAATTATTGACAATCTTGGCATTCGGCAAAATATGTTTCACTTGTTTGGTAATGCCCAGTGCATTACTAAGGGATGTTTCGATGGTTAGTAATTGGCGTTCTTGGCTCTTAAAACTAGGATCGCCGATTAAACCTGTACCACCGCCAATCACCAAGATCGGTTGATGACCTGCATTCATCAATCGTTTTGCGACTAAGTATGCTAACAAGTGCCCAACATGTAAACTATCCGCAGTGGGATCTGCGCCTAAGTAAAAAGTTAACGAATTGTTATCGAGTTTCTGAAGCAATTCTTCATCCGTTACATCATACATTAAATTGCGCCATTTTAAATCTTCTACTAATTTCATATTCTTCGTTTCCTTCCTTTTCTATGTAAAAAAGTAAAAAAATCGCCCTACATAAGGACGATTTTCACCGTGGTACCACCTTGATTCACGTTTCCGTGCACTTAAAAAGATAACGGGTTTACCGTCTGGATAACCAGAAAACTCCCAAGGGTAACTTCCGCGGTCCAATCCCTAGTTTTCACCATCCACTAGGTCTCTATATGATTGTTAGGCATACTTTCCTTGTTCTACGTTTTATTTTGTTGTCTGACGCGTAATAATCGAATGAGGTAATACATTAAACTTGATATCGATGACTTCGCCATCAATTTCTTGTTTTAAAAGCGACATTGCTCGAATTCCGATCGCTTCAATCGGTAATTCAACGCAAGATAACTTTGGTCTTGATAGAGAAGCATACTTTGTATTTTGGAATCCAAAAACAGATACATCTTCTGGAATCCGTTTCCCTTGTTGAATCATCGTGTTGATAAAGGATACGGCAATCGAATCCCTTACCGCAACAACTCCATCAATAGCGGTTTGATGATCTTTGAATAACTCATTAAAGTGTACCGTATTAATGTTAATATCCCCACTAGTACGAACGACTTGTGGTTCTAAGTGAGCTTCTTTCATGGCTTTGAGATAACCTTCTTCTTTTAACTCATTAACCATATATTTCCGAGCAGTTGTCAGAAGATAAATTGCTTTTCTACCTTCTTTGATGAGTCTGCTTGTTACTTCATAAGAAGCCTTGAAATAGTCAATACAAACCGTAACAAGTTTGTTATCATAAGGATACAGGGTGTTTGCTAAAACAATTGGAACTTTGTACTCATCTTGAATAATATTTAACATCGAATACTGACTTTCGTTTATTTCGTCATTCAAATACAAAATACCGTCGACTTGGCTAGCTACCACTTCTTTTAGCATTTCGGATTCTTCTGTTGTTTCATCTTTTAATACATAAAGTAATAAGGAGTAATTGTACTTCCGAGCTTCAATGGAAATGCCATTTAACATTTCCGCAACGGATGCCCGTGACATATCCGGAACAATCACCGCAACTGTCGTTGATTTTTTACTAGCCAATCCTTTTGCGAAGGCGTTGGGTTTGTATCCTAACTCTTTAATGACACGAAGGACACGTTCACGCGTTTCGGGTTTGACTTTTTCAGGGTTGTTTAATGTTCTAGAAACGGTCGCTAGGGAAACGTTCGCGGTATAAGCAACATTATAAATCGTAGCTTTATTCATATAGACCCAATCCTTTCTCTCGATTTCTTATTTATTTTATCACTTAATAAAAAGGCTTTCAATGGATTCACTAGTTTTTATGAAAATATTTTCATTCCATTTTAGAGAAAAAGACGACAGGCAGTCGTCTTTTCGTTAGCGTTTTTCTTTGATACGAGATGCTTTTGCGGACAGACCACGGATGTATCCAAGGTGTGCACGACGAACAAGCCCACGACGTAATACTTCGATTGATGCAATCAGTGGGGAGTGGAGCGGGAAGGTTCTTTCCACACCAACTCCATACGAGATTTTCCGAACGGTGAAGGTTTCGCTAACGCCGCCACCTTGTTTTTTCAAGCAAAGACCTTCGTAGGATTGGATCCGTTCGCGGTTGCCTTCCTTGATTTTTACATTGACTTTGACCGTATCTCCAGGGCGAAAATCAGGTAAGTCTTGTTTGATGAATTCTTGTGTTACAGATTGAATGATTTGCTGTGACATGGTTTCAACTCCTATTATTTTATCCCAAGTTCATAGATGCCCAGCGGAACTAAGGTACTGCTTGATGGTTTACAGCGTTTTATATTGTATCACACCTAGCGGGTGAAATCAATCTTTTTTATCTGCTTTTTGAAGTAAATCTGGGCGTCTTTCCAAGGTCCGTTTGAGCGATTGCTCCTTCCGCCATTTCCGGATTTCTTCATGGTTTCCAGAGAGTAGCACATCGGGAACTTTCATACCCATAAACTCTTGAGGACGGGTATATTGTGGGTATTCTAATAATCCATGATAAAACGATTCCTCTTCCACACTTTCGGTTGTGGCTAATACTCCAGGTAAAAGTCGAATGATTGAATCAGCGACTGCCATCGCCCCGATTTCCCCACCGGTTAATACATAGTCTCCGATGGAAATTTCTTCGTCAACGAAAGCACGGATGCGATCATCAAATCCCTCATAATGGCCACAGATTAGGATGACATGTTCTTTCAAAGAAAGACGTTTGGCATCTTCTTGAAGATACGTTTTTCCAGAAGGAGTCAGTAAAATCTTCGTGGCTTGTTGGTGATTAGGGATAGCTTGGATTGCGTGGTAGATGGGTTCTACTTGAAGGAGCATGCCAGGTCCTCCGCCAAATGCATAATCATCCACTTTTTTGTGTTTGTTTGTCGAATAGTCACGGAAGTTGATGACTTCAATTTCCACAGCGCCTTGTTGTTTCGCATACCAAATCATTGAGGATTGAAAGATTCCTTCAAACACTTCAGGAAACAGGGATAGTACGGTAATCTTCATAACAATCCCTCCATCTCAATAATATCAATACGTTTGGTCTCAAGACTCATTTGTTCAATGAACTCATCTCGGAAAGGAATCAAAGCTTTTCCTCCTTGAAGGGTGGAAACTTCTAAGTAATCCCCTTGAGGATAACTACGAACTCCAGATACAGTTCCCTTCAATTGATTAGCTTGCCAAACTTCAATATGGATTAAATCCTCGATATGAAATTCGTTTTCTTTCAAGAAAGGAATGGCTGTATGTTCCGCATACAAAATAGACCCTTTCCAGGCTTCTACTCGATTAATATCTTCATATCCTTTAAAAGTAAGTAAATCAAATCCCTTATGAATTCGATAACGTAAAACCTGCAAAGGAATCATGTTGTTTTGATACTCTACCCATAATTTGGTTTGGTTAGAATACCGAAATTCTTGGAAATCGGTATCGGGTAGTATTTTAAGTTCCCCTTTTAACCCATGGGTGTTAACAATGGTTCCAATCGCAACTCTTTTCATAGGACTCTCATTTCAAAAGTGACTTCATATATTCTTTAGGCGTCCGGTTTTCAAAGAAAATGCCCCAGTTCTTTTCTGCTTCAGCGGGATTATTTCCGCCTTTCCACGGTTCATCAAATGCTTCAAAGATGTACATGATGATTTGATTTTGTTTGCTAAAACGAATCATTTCTTCTAAATAGATTTTTTGATTTTTCTCATTCGCTGCACCAGGAATCATTTTATCATCAGCGCTTGTAGCCCAACCAAATTCAGTAAAAATGATGGGTTTATCTGGGAATCTTTTCCGTGTATCGAGATAATCTTTTATGGTAAATTGGACAGCTTCCATCACAGGAACCCGTTGCCATAAAGGATAACAGTGGATACTGACGAAGTCGACTTCTCTTTGAATCACTTCGTCTTTTTCCCTCCAGTAATGACCTCCTTCACAGAAGGTGACTGGTTGTTTGACTTTTTTCTTTAAGTAGCGAACATAATCTGCCAAAGTTTGTGGGTGCATCAAATTAGGGTGCCATTCAGATGTCGATTCATTTCCGACCGCAACGGCATTCACAATTGTGGGGTAGCGGTTCGCTAACTCTGCTAATAAATCGAGTTGCGTGTAATTGAAGACTTTATTGTGAGCAATTTCTTGTTCACTATGAAGTCCTCCCCATGGGCAGTTGGGGTTGGAGATTTCTCCTCTAGGTTCGATTCCAACCATGACTTGGAGTTTTAAATGGTGCTTTTCGATGACTCGACAAACACTTTGAACATGATGGTAAGGATCATACATCCGCAAATAGTCAAAATGAGGTTCAAGTAATCGGAGATCTTCTAAAACCTCATCATCAGTTGGATAGATTTTAGTGATTGGGGATTGGTTCTTGCGATAGCCTGAATAACAGATGGCTCTTCCGTAGGGTAACATCGTAATTCCTCCTTGTATAGTGGGATTGTATCATAACTTTCGTTCATTGACAACGAGACAATGACTACGGTTAAGTAGTAGCTTCTTGTTTTTTATGCTTCTTGGGCTCAATCTTAATATCGCCAGCTTTGGTTAGTGCGATTTTGGTGATAACTGGTCCTGTTAATTCATAAATTAATGTTGCGGCTAAGATAATCATTCGAATTGATGATCCAATGGCTTCTGGTAAGACTTGAGTTGCGACTAAACTTAACCCAATCGCTACCCCAGCTTGTGGAACCAGGGCATAGCCAAGATACTTCGAAATCACAGGATCGGCTTTGGTGATTTTTGCCCCCCACCAAGCCCCAAATACTTTTCCTGCCACGCGGAATAATACATAAATGATTCCGATGATGCCGACTTGGAAAAGAACTTGAATATTTAACTCAGCCCCACTTAAAACAAAAAATAAGATAAAAATAGGCGGAGTGATGTTATTTGTCAGTTGGTTAATTTCATCCACGTGTTTCGACGCGTTTACAAACACAAATCCCATTGCCATCGCTGCTAGTAATGAAGAACCTTCTAAAAGTTTGACTGTATATAATAGAATAAAAAGAAGTGCAATCACGAGTGAAATGCGGTTCCCACGGGAAGAGAAAACTCGACATCCAAACATCAATAATACCCCAGTCAATCCTCCAAAAACGAGGGATACAAGGATTTCATAGAACGGTTTTAAAAGTTGCAAAACTAATGAGGCATCTGAGGTGTTTCCTAAAGCGTTCGCAATCGCGACGAGTAATCCAAATAAGACAATCGCAACCGAGTCATCAATCGCTACGACACTTAATAAGGTTTCTGTTAATGGTCCCTTTGCACGATATTGTCTCACAACCATCATTGTCGCAGCTGGTGCTGTTGCGGCCGCAATGGCGGCTAATACAAGGGTGAAACGTAGGTTTTCGATGTTCAAACGTCCTGCTATCAAGAAATAAAGCAATACCGCAATCAACACAAATAAGACACCCATAACAGCTTCTAATACAGCGATTACAATCGGCTTTGTTCCTGCTCTTTTGAAGTAGGATATTTTCATTTCATTCCCAATCGAGAAGGCAATAAAACCTAATGCCACGGAAGATACGACGGTCAACGAATGAATTTCATCTGCCTTGATAATATTTAAAAAAGAAGGGCCAACTAAAAGTCCACCAACCAAATATCCAGTAACATTGGGTAGTTTAAAATATTTAGCAACTTTTCCAAAGAAAAGGCCGGTAACAATCAAGATACCAGCGAAAAGAAGCACTGTTAGTTCCATGGTTTATCCCTGCTTTTTATATCCTTTGATTCGATCAATTGGTAGTGTGAATAGAATTCCTGTGTTGGGTTTATCTACCCCACCAACTACGCGGTCTACGACTTCAAACACAACGTCAACTTGTTCATCTTCAACAGCCATTAAAATGACATTGGACTCTTTCCTAGGCTCATCAAATAGCATTCGCAAGGAACCAATTAAGTTAATATCATCACTGTTAAATAACCGAGAGGCCATTCCAAAGGATGGGATAATGGTTGCACCACGAATCCCAGATTCATTGAGTGCTTGTAAGAAACGATCTAATTTCTGAATTTGATTTAAAACATAAACAAGAAGTTGCATATCTTCCCCTCCTAAAAACGAATCCACTGGATGAACTCTGGAAACCGTGATTGCCAAAACAATTCTGTATGTGTCGCTTTGGGATCTATCACAAGTTTTAGTTCTTGTTTGGTGTATCCGATATATTCTAACGCTTTATGAAGTTTTTGAACACCCCTAATATTCAAAAAATTGAACCATTTGCTTTCTTTCCCTCCCATATCGAGATAAAGCCGGGCTTCTTGATGAGAATGAGAGTGAATGTCTTGCTTTAAGGTTTCTTGTATTAACCAAAGGGCAGGGGAAAATATCCCAACGCGAGAGAATATATCGGGATATTTTAAATAGATTTGAAGACTAATATTACCACCACATGAACTACCCGCAACCGCGGTGGATTCTCTTCCCGGTAGAGTTCGATAAGTCTGGTCTATCAATGGCTTCACTATTTCAAGTAAAAACCTGGCATATTTTCCTCCCATCGGAATGGAATCCTGATGAAAATGGCGCATTCCTTTCAGGCCTTTTGGACCCGCTGACAAGGTATATTCACTCACTCGCCAGTCATCTCCATGATCAATTCCTACGAGAATCATGGGTTTAGTAATGGACTGTTTTACCATGTCATCAAGGATTACTTTCGCATTCCAAGAGTATCCACTCATCGGCGATGGATCCATGACATTCTGACCGTCATGCATATATAAGACTGGATAACGTTGATCGGGTTTGGTTTCGTAATCTTCTGGTAACCAGACCCGAACTTTTCGTGTCGGTGTTTTCAGATATTTCGTATTTAACTCGTGAATGATTGTTTGTTTCATGTCTATTACCTCAAAAAATAGCTTAGTGATAAAGCAATCAATAATTGAGCACCATAATAGGTTGATAGATTCGCAATGACATACCCCTTTTTGGATTCATGACGGAAGTAAATCATCGCTAAAATCAAATCGGAAATTCCAAACAAAACGGCTCCTATCAAAATCAACAGTGCCTTTATCGACCCAGCATCGATTTGATAAAAGGAAATGGCTTGTCCGACCATAAGGAAAATCAGAAACGAATAAAGATAACTGGGAATCCGTGCCTTGCCCATTTCAAATTTCATCACAATGCTTCCGACAATGACGATAATCGTAACGACAACGCTGAATAAAAAGGGAAACAGTGCGACTCGACTCACAACAACCAATCCAACATAATACAAAATATGTCCTATGGAAAAATAGGTAATCCCTGATTGAATCAAGGGAATATTATCTGTTTGTGGACGTAAGGGACGTAGTGCCAAAACCAAATCACCTAACAGACCAAATACCAAAGCTGTGAGAAATAAAACAAAGACAACTCTGGATGAAGTAGCGATATTCGAAGTTTGTTCGACAACAGCATACATCCCGTTCAAAATAAACAACAAGCTTGTGACACCCTTCATCCGATAAGCCCAAATCCAGTGTTCTTTGATTTCAAGAACCAAAAAAATGAGAAAGGAGACAATAAATAATCCAATCAATCCGATAACCATATTTTCCTCCTTGAATGCTTACTCCTATTATACCACTTATGAAATTGAAAATGAATCTTTCGTAAGTGTTCTTCAAAACTCATTGGTTCGTGTATAATGGAAGAGAAGAAAGGTGGTCCTAACTGTGATTATCAAACGAATTCTCAAAATTATCTCACTCGTAGTACTTTCTATCATTGCCTTTGCTTTATTGTTTATTCTTACGTTGCAAGTTTTCGAATATCAACCCGATGATCTTACCACCATCCCAATCGATTATGAAGGAGACGAATCTTTTCCTTCTGTTGAGTTGGATCAAGTCATTCGGATTATGTCGTTCAATATCGGTTATGCTAGTTTGAGTGAAACAGAAGACTTTGCGATGGATGGAGGAACGAAAGGGCGGATGGATTCCAAGCAAGGCGTTTTGGATAACATGAGTGGTATCCTCAATCTTTTGGAACAAGCCAATGCTGATATCTATCTCTTGCAAGAAGTTGATGTTGACTCTGCTCGTTCGTATCGTGTCCCGCAATATACTATGATCCAAAATCAGTTTTCCATGCCGTCCACATTGGGATATAATTATCGTGTCTTGTTCGTTCCATTCCCCTTCAACCCCCGGCAAATGATGGGGCAAGTCAATTCCGGAGTTGTTAGTTTATTCCAGTATCCAATTCAAAAAGCCACGAGAGTTCAACTCCCTGGTGCGTTTGATTGGCCACTTCGATTAGCTAATCTGAAACGTTGTATCGTTGTTCATCGGCTCAACATCAGTGGCACCGATAAGCAGCTCATCGTGATTAATATCCATTTGTCAGCGTATGATGATGGCACCATGCGATTACAAGAAATGGCGAAACTGCAGGAAATCATGTTAGAAGAATATCAAGCTGGACACTATGTTGTCGTTGGAGGAGACTTTAATCAATCCTTCCCAGGAACGTACTCCATCACTGGACAAGATGAGTTCGGAAAACCCATTTATGAGTTTGATGCCTTTCCATTACGTAATCCCTCCTTCTGGCAGGCGTATGGAATGGATGATTCGTGGTTTACAGAACATGGCTTTACCTTTGGGTTTGAAGACGGATTTCCAACTCCGACCTGTCGATTACTTCATCAGCCTTATGATACAGATAACCCAGAAAATAACCAGTATTACTACATTGACGGATTCATTGTCAGTAACAATGTGAAGATTGAATCTGTTCAAGTAGTCAATCAGCAATTCAAATACTCCGATCATAATCCAGTGGTCATGGAAGTAAAACTTGTTCCCTAGTAAATAATGAAAAAAAGACGAATCCCAAGAATGAGTGTTCATTCTGAGGGTTCGTCTTTTGTTTATAAATTGAGAAATATGGTTTGTTGTAATAGATATTTAATCTGGTATTTTTCTGCTTTTCGATGTAACCACGTCAATGCTTTACTAAGTTGTTCTGGATGGTCGTCAGTGGAATCGATAATCTGTGAGTACTTCATCTTCTCTATCGCTGTTGCTTGATTAGTGAGATAACCCATCATATGGCTAAAAGCATTATTGAAATGACTTTTGGTCATAATGGATTGAAGAGCGTTCTCTAATAAATAGTAAAAAGGTAATATCGGACACTGGGACTTATCTTTTAACAATTCTCGAATGGCTTGGTAAATTTGAGGTTCTCGAGCCAAGACCTCATACTTATACGATGCCCATGTTGATTCAAGAGCCGCCATTTTGCATGGACTCAATAAATCTTTTGCTTTTAATACTGAAAGATTCTTATCCCGTACTTCAAGCATGACATCAAAATCAAGTTTCGTTTCTTGAAGTTGATGGATAAAGGCAATGAAGGGTTCCGCATGAATGGTTCTTGCATGAACCCCTATTCGTTTCATCCGAGCTTGTTCCGAGTAATGTAGTTTGGGAACACCATCTTCTTGTTTCCAGGTTTGATGGACCAACTTTAAGACTTCGTTTAGGGATAAATTTGGAAAACTCGGGCATATTTGGTGATGTAAGATGTCGAAGACAATCGGAATATTAATTTTTTTATGAACAAACATCACATCTTCCAATGAATAGTGCAAATCATCATTTTCTAATATAAGTCTGCGTTTCACACTCTCTGTCAGTCTTGCATAGCGGCGACAAAAACGTTGGAGGGCCATCGCTTTATCCCCATACATTCCGCCTAAATGGAGAACAATTTTGTGAGAGGAATCTAGTCCTAATGAATCCAATAAGTCCGCATGATACTGCAATTCAGCAATGGACTGTTTGACCACTTTATCCACTGGAGAATTTAAAATGGTATACTGACCTGGATGCATCGATACTCGCAGCCCATGGTCTCGGATAAAGGTGCCTATCGACTGAAGTGTTTCGGCGAACTCTGATTTCCAATCAAGTGGACAAAGAGGACTTGACGCAAAGGGAATGAGGTCTGATGTGATTCGTTGAAAGTGGATGTCCTGTTCAACGTTATACTCCATTTGCTTCTGTAATACTTCCAAGTTGTGTTTTACAACACTAAAAAAGGTTTCTTTTGATAATGTTTTGGCCTGTAAAGTCTTGTAGTGAAAGTCGACTAAATATGTGTGACAAACGTAGCCTATTCGCATGAAGTAGACTCCCTATCTAAACCTATTTTTTTTCTTTTTTAAAACACATAAACCAATCTAAGCAATAAATATCATCGGATTTACTTTCCATGCGTTCTTTCGCAACACCACATGAACCCGCTGTCGGAACAATGGTATCCTCTCCTGGACGCCAATCTGCAGGCGTGGCGACTTTATCTGTGTCCGCTTTTTGAAGTGCTAAGATAATCCGCTTAATTTCGTCAAAATTACGTCCCATTGAAAGAGGGTAATACAGAATCGTCCGAATTACGCCATTGGGGTCCACGATAAAGACAGCACGAACAGCTTGAGTACTCGATTGTCCTGGTTGAATCATCCCATATTTTCTAGCAACATCCATTTTGATATCTTCGATCAGTGGGAAGGTAACTTCAATATTTTTGAATTGTTTCCACTCAATTTCTTTGATTCTTCTGAGCCAAGCAATGTGGGCATAGAGAGAATCTACAGACAATCCTACTAACTCAGTGTTTAACTTTTTGAAATCATCCATCATACTGGCAAAAGTCATAAATTCTGTAGTACAAACAGGGGTAAAATCAGCGGGATGTGAGAATAGAATGACCCATTTTCCTGCGTAATCTTGAGGAAAGTGAATCTTTCCTTGGGTGGTTACTGCTTCAAACTCGGGTGCGGGATCGCCAATCAATGGCATTCTTACATTCATTTCTTCCATGTTCTTAATCTCCTTCTATTTTTATTTTTCAATCACTAGTATTATATCAAAAAGGAATTGACAGACAAGCAGATTGCCCTTATCCGTGATGGTGATGATGTTCATGGTGGTCATGATGGCACATGGCTTCAGTTTCAACTAAGCGTTGATGAAGATAGTCATCGATAACCTTTGTAATATCACCTTGGATTCCTTTATGAAGTACAATTTGAAGTTGTTCTAAACGATTTTTGGCGTGAGGACCATACCCATTCGTTATTACTTCATGAACCCCATGTTGTTTTAAGAGTAAAGGAACTTGTCCGTGTTCATGGTTTTTGGGGTTTTCTAGGGTTTCTTGATGGACAATTTTTTGATCTTCGATATCAAACAAAACAAAAGCTTCACAATGTCCTAAATGTTCCGCAACCTTTTGTTGATCACTAGCTATAGCAATTCGTTTCATTTGGGTTCCTCCAATGGTTTATTTTGTTGGTGTTGACGCTTTTGACAATGAGGACAACGTTCCAATAAGCAAAGTTGATATTCTCCTCCACTCACTTGAAGATAGTTGCCATCAATTAACATTTTTGCTACCTTGTTTCTTGCTTCTTCATAAATCCGCTGAACGGTTGTTCTTGCGACATTCATTTGTTGCGCTACTTGTTCTTGAGTCAGGTGTTCGAGGTCTAATAATCGAATACATTCTAGTTCGTCTACTGTAAGATGGATAATCGCTTTATCTGGATCCCCTAATCCTAAGGGTCCAAATAAAAAGTGATTTGGCTCCATGCAGACAAAACGCTTTTTTTGCGGTCTTGGCACCAAATTCACCTCCTATTTTGTGATTTGACATTCCCATTGTAAAACCATTTCGGGTATATGTCAATAACTCACTTTAATTTTTGTGATAACTTAAGAATAATGTCATCTCTTTGCTTAACGATATCCCAGATTTCGTAGTAATCCAAGTGGGTTTCTAAACAATCCAGCATAAAAGCTTGACTATCCTTTTTCATGTGTTCAATGAGCTGAACCATCTGTTCGTCGGTAAAATCCTTATACCATGCATTTTCCATGGTGGAAAGGTGTTCACGAAGTTGAGACACCTTCAGATTAGTATCAATCATCGCGTACCCTAGACAAATATGTTGAAGATCATTAGGATACTTCGCTTTTAATTTCGCCACAAAAGAGGGTAAAAGATGAACCCCTTCAATACAATAATCGATCTGGTTATAAATCATCGCTTCAATCATCGGTTTTAAATACGGTTCTAAAGCAGCCGCCACAATTCGGTCGTCATCATTGTGGTTCACCCCTAAAGAAGGATTCCCAAGCGATAAAGACATCATCAAATAATCGGTACTAAAATAAGGAATTTGATAACGTTTGACGATTTCCTTCGCGAGATACGTTTTCCCACTCTTTGCAACTCCAGTAATTAAAGTAATCATTTTAAATCCCTTCAGATTGATTTAAAATTTCCAGTTTCTCTGCTTGGATTTTCTGGGTGATGGATTCAAAATATGCTTCATCGATAATAAACTTTTTATGAAGGATGAAATAACTCGCAAGAATTAAAAGCGCCGGTAATAAACTAATAGATAATCGAAGTAAAATCCGCATCTGGGGATTTGCCCGATCGCGAAAGGCGTTGTTCGCGGCTTCATTAATGACCATTTCGAATTTCGTTCCATCCTTAGTCGGAGTAAATGTTACTAATTGCATGGCATCATAAATGGCTTCGATTTCTTCGGCTTCTAAATCAACATCATCTAAGATGGTTTGACGTAAAGTAATATTCGTGCGATAGGTGGTTTGTTCACTAGCAGATAGTTGATCAAAAACACTTTTTTGTGCTTCTAAGGTCGATACATTTTGACTTAACACAAAAATTCCTGAGACAATCAATACTAGAGTGACAACCCCTTGTTGTAAAGCACTAGAAAGCTTAGCAGTAAAGGGACGCACACTGAAAACAACGGCTTCATTTCTACTTTTTGTTTTAAATTCGTTATACTCAATCGTATTGGTCATATTGACGATTAAAATCATATAGAAGATGGCTTGCCCTGAGAACACAAACACACCAAAGAAACAGACTGTCAATAAACTAATCGGGATGAACGGAATATACCCTACTGCAAGTAACATGATATATCCGAAGGCTAATGTGAAGTACGCATACTTCATCAGTTTTGCACGGCTGAATCGTTTCGCTAAAGTAGAGTAAAAGCTTTGCGTCAAGATATTACTTACCCCAAAGGTCGCAACGAAAATCAAAACCATCGTACTATCATACCCTAACTCCATGAAAAAGAAGTTATATCCTAGCGCAACTAACAAACCAGAGCCAATCGAATAAAAAATTAAGGCAAGGGAAGACCATAACAATTGATCGTTTTTAAATATCACTTGAAACATCTTTTTGATCGATACATTTTCTTCCTTGATTGTAATATTTCGAGGTTCTTTTACCCCTAAAACGGTCAATAAGGTACACGCGATAAAAAAGATTGCAAAGGTAATCGAAATCATCGAATATCCTCTCACTGCATTCCCAACTGTAGTAAAGGAGATAATTGCGTTAGCTAAGAAAGCCCCGACTCCTGCAAATACGACAACCATCGTTGCGATGCTATCGCGTTCTTTTTTCTCAGTAGACAAGTTCGGTAGAAGCGACCAATAAGGAATATCATTGAGGGTATAGGCCATTTCCCATAATAAATAAATGACACCAAAGAAAATGACAAATGCCCACCCCGTAGGACGGAAATTAAACATGAAAATGATGACAATTGCAGTTAAAATCGCCCCTATTAAAATCCAGGGTTTAAATTTCCCAAATCTCGAATGGGTATTTTCCACAATCGAACCCATAATCGGATCGTTAATGGCGTCCCATACCCGTCCAATCACTAACAAGATCCCAATCACTCCAAATTGTTCTTTAGTGAGTCCTAGTCCCGAAAACTGAACGTACGTAATAAAAAAGGTAGCGACTAATTGGTAAATCATGTCTCGACCAATTCCCCCGGCACTATACGTCCATTTATTCCGTTTTAGTAATTTTCGTTCTTGCTCCAACACATTGATTTCCATATACTACTCCTTTTCAATTCATCCATATGACTCCATTATATCAAGATTATTTATCATTATGACAACGTTTTCAAAAAAACCAATCACGAGTCAAAATTACCACATAATTTAATCTTTTGTGGTATAGTATTCTGCGGTGAGAATATGGAAAAATTAGAAACTTACGAACAATTCTTAAAAATTAAGCCAAACCCACTATCCATTGTTATGGCGAAGACTGAAACCTGCACGGTTTGTCGTCCTGTATTATTTCGTTTAGAACAACTCCTCCAACATTATTCCGATATCCCGTTCTACACGATTGACATTGCCAAAGTGGATGAGTTTCGGGGACAACAACTCATCTTTACTGTGCCCACGATATTGATCTTCGCAGAAGGACAAGAAATTCTCCGGGAATCACGCTTTGTTGATTTTGATCGCATCAAGCGATTGTTAGATCTCGCCACAGAAACTCATTGACAGAAAGACACCTAACTTATAAAATAAGAGATGGGAATGAATGTCTCCCATCGGAAACGAAAACTGCCTTGCGCTGATGACTTCTACTAAAGTAGATCACAGCGCTTTTTCTTTGGAGGGCTTATGCTATTAACCATTGCTTTGATATTCTTAATTGGTTTGCTTGTTTCAGAACTATTCAATCATTTCAAAATTCCCGGTTTGATTGGATTAATCTTGGTTGGGATGATTGTTGGTCCGTATGGACTGGGTTTGCTGGATGAAACAACACAACTGATTTCCCTCGAATTACGTCAAGTAGCTTTGGTTGTGATCTTACTTCGAGTAGGCTTACAAATCGATTTAGGTGATTTAAAAATCGTTGGCCGTAGTGCTTTGAAGCTCTCCTTTGTACCAGCACTCTTTGAAGTAATTGGGGTTACGTTGGTTGCTCACTTGTTGTTTGGCTGGACGATTTATGAAGCATTATTATTAGCTTCTATTCTCGCAGCGGTTTCTCCTGCTGTAGTTGTCCCTCGAATGTTACAACTCATCCAAAAAGGCATTGGGAAAGAAAAACGCATCCCTGAGTTAATAACTGCTGGAGCGTCTTTCGATGATGTCTTTGTCATTGTCTTGTTTGCTTCCGCATTACAAATGGCCCAAACCCAAACCCTTAGTTTGGCCCTCTTTATTCAAGTCCCTGTTTCCATCCTAACAGGTCTTTTACTAGGAGGTGTAGTAGGGCTGTTTCTAGTCCAACTATTCCGCCGTGTTCATCTTCGTGATAGTTCCAAAGTCCTAATTTTACTTGGTGTTTCCGCCTTTTGGGTATATCTTAGCGACCGCATGCCCTTTCAAATTCCTTTCACAGGTTTTATCGCTGTGATTTCTTCTGGAGCGATGATCCTCAGGTTCTATCCCGTTCTTGCCAAACGATTGGTGGTGAAGTTTGAGAAAGTATGGGTAATGGCTGAGTTAATGCTCTTTGTTCTCGTTGGCGCTGCAGTCGATTTATCTGTTATCCCAACGATTGGAGTTTCTGCAATAATCATCCTTCTCCTTGGATTAATCGCACGAAGTCTGGGTACCTTTGTTTCAATCACACCCAGTCCGTTTACCCCAAAAGAAAAAGGATTTGTCATCTTTAGTTATCTTCCCAAAGCCACTGTTCAAGCCGCCATTGGCTCGATTCCTCTGGCTTACGGGATCCAATCTGGAAATGCGATTCTTGCCATTTCAGTGTTAGCTATCATCCTCACCGCTCCTTTGGGCGCATTCTTAATTGATCATACCAGCCATTGGCTTCAACCAAAGCAACAAGCAAGCACAAACCTTGTCAAAAACGAACATTTGTAGTATAATATCAACCGTAAGATGAAATAAAAAATCATTTTTTGGAGGTATATTATGAACAAAGTCATTCCCTTATTAAATCGCGAAGTCGCGAACTTTGGTGTACTCTACACCAAACTACACAACTACCACTGGTTTGTCAAAGGATTCCAATTTTATCAATTGCACCAATTGTTTGAATCGCTTTATGATGAAGTAACGGAACACTTCGATGCAGTCGCAGAACGAATTTTAATGTTAGAAGGAAAACCTTTTGCTAGTTTAAAAGAATTCCTTGCAAACGCAACCGTTCAAGAAGCAACCGGCAATGAATCCTTACTAGACATGGTGAAAACCACGGTAGCGGATTTTGAAGTTGTGAACAAAGAATTATCTGAATTAATCGCCGCGGGTCAAGAAGCTGGCGATGAAGTGAGTGTTGATTTAGCTCTCGGCATTCAAGCAAGTTTCCAAAAACATCTTTGGATGTTAAAATCAGTTTTAAAGTAGTGTAAAATGAAAAGTCCAAGTTCGCGAGAACCTGGACTTTTTTTGTTACTTTTTAATCGGATAAACATTCGCCACCGGAACACTAAAGATAAACCCTAAATCTTTCCGCTTCACATCAGAGAATAACTCTTGAATGCTTAAGACAACCGAATCCACAATCGCTTGATTGGGAATGACTGAAAAAATCGTCTTACTGTAAGGGTGGGTATCGGTTAACAGGGATTTCAGTGATCCAAAGAGAGGAATCGATTCGTAATTGCCATGAACGATGGCATGAGCCATGCCTTGGGAGTCTAGAATTGTCGCTCCACTCACGCCATTTTGCATAAAGCGATGAAGAACTTCATCCAGATAATCTTGATCATTCAAAACGATAAATAATGCAAACATCCTTTTCACCTCACGAAACGACAACTTCCACGCCTGCAGCGGGAGTGACGCTATCTAATCCATTGACTTCTCCTGCTAAACTAATGGCTAGTTTTGCAAAGATAGGTCCGGTTGTTTCATAAACTAAGACTGAAGCCATAATGATGGTAATGATTTGAGCCGCCATTTGATTGCCCGTAAACTCGGGTGTGAAGATTTGTCTAACAAGGACTGAAAGTCCAATCGAAATCCCACCTTGCGGTAAGAGCGCTAAGCCTAAGTATCGTTTCACCGTTTTCGGAGCTTTCATCGCAATCGCTCCTGAAGTGGCTCCGATCCATTTTCCAATCCCCCGTGCTAAGACATAAGCAACCCCAATCCAACCTACAACCGCTAAGACATCAAGTTCTAAACTTGCGCCAGCAATCGTAAAGAAGAGGACATAAAACGGAGAAATGAATTCATTGACTAAGTTAAAGGTTCGATGAGCATGGCGATCTAAATTGACTAACGTCGTTCCCATCACAATGTTCGTTAATAGCGATGAGAAATGTAGTTCTTTGGCTATCCCGACCGCTCCTAAGATAAAGGCAATACTGATTGCTTTCATCATATCACGATTATGCGATCGTTTGCTGATAATCGATAAAATAAATCCTAAAACAACGCCTAAAATCAACGAACCACCTATTTCTCGTAAAGGAACCCATAACATGGTCCAAATGCTCGTTACTACATCCCCGTTCAGTGCTTCGATCGATAGCCTCGCGAATGAAACCGCAATCCCAAACGCCATGATTCCAAAGACATCATCTAACGCAACAACCGGTAAAATCGTAGAAGTAACAGGTCCCTTTGCACGATACTGCTTCATAACAAGAAGAGTAGCCGCAGGAGCGGTCGCAGCGGACATCGATGCAATCACAATCGAAAAAGCAAAGGTTTGATCAAAAAGAAAGTACATGACAGAGAAGACAATGGTAATCGCTCCGATGACTTCCGCCAAGGTAATCACAAAAACGGTTTTTCCGACCTTCATCAAACTTTTGAGTAAAAACTCACTCCCTATTGAAAAAGCGATGACGGCTAAAGCCAACTCACTAATAATCGTAAAATTGGTAATATCCGAACTCGATAAAAAGGATATCCCCGATCCAAAGATTGCTTGAACTAAGCTAGGCGATAAAAGCAATCCAAATAATAAATATCCCGAAACTTCAGGGAGCTTCACCATTCTCGCTAACTTTCCCCCGATGACTCCAAGTAATAATAATACTGCCAATTTGATCATAACATCCATAACAACACCTCTTTTTTTCAAAACAAAAAGCGCACTGGTTCGCCAGGTACGCTTGGTTCACTCCTATGAGGTTAGCTGTCGGGTTCGGGCAACCAATCACCCTACTTGTTTCCAAGATTCACCCCAATAAATGGTTCCCCCACCACTTCCGTATTCGGAGAGTTCGAAGGGTATTTTACACCTCAAAAACAGAATTGTCAATGAGAAAACAAAGGTTTTATTTTAAAACGTTTTCATAGGGAATTACTTCATGTAGAAGTGGTTTATTTTCTTGAAAACGATTTAAATTTTCGATAAATAAATCCACAATTCGCCGGTACATAAACTGACTTGATGAAGCATTATGAGACGTTAACAACACATTAGAAAGCCCCCATAAAGGATGCTCTTTGGGTAGGGGTTCCGGATAAACAACGTCCAATCCTGCTCCGCGAATCGCTCGATGCTCAAGTGCTTCTACTAAGGCTTCTTGATCCACGATTTCCCCTCTCGCTACGTTGATGAGAAGTGCTGTTTTCTTCATCAAGGAAAGTCGTTTTCGATTGATTAAGTGGGTCGTTTCTTTGTTTAGAGGAATGGCAATAATGAGATAATCACTTCGAGTAATTAATTCGTCTAGCCCCTCACTTGTCGTATAAATCTGATCAAAATAGGGGGGGATTTGCGGATTTTTTCGATAGCCCAAAATAGTCGTATCAAACGCCTTTAATCGTTTCGCGATTTCACTACCAATGGACCCTGCTCCGACAATTCCCACAGTGGAATGATATAATTCATACTCATCGGGGATTATCTTCCAAATTCGAGCTTTTTGTTGATCATGAAATACACCTAAGTCCCGATTAAAATAGGAGATTTTTGCGACCACATCTTCTGCGATTTGGATGTGAAACACATCTTTCGAATTCGTCAACGCAATCTTGCGTTTCTTTAAATCTTCTAAATCCACGGTATTATATCCAGACATTAATAAATGGACCCATTTCAAAGCGGGAAGTTGATCAAGATGCTCCTTCGTTAAAAACGATGGATTGCATAACAACACTTCCGCATCTTGGCAGGAGTTCAACTCGGGTTCAAACGAAACACCGGGAAATAATGTGACTAGCCGTTCATATTCTTCCATGCGGATTGTTTTTGGATTCACTGAGACTTTCATAACATCACCAAAAGACATTATATCATGGAAGTGGAAATTCTCAAATCATGTTATAATGATGGAAAACAATGGAGGACGATATCGATGTCACGAAAAAAAATCTGGATCATATTATATGTTGTCTTATTCTTATATGCTATCCTGGCTGTTTGGCCAAGAAGTCCCAAAGTGGAATCGAATGCTCTCCTTCTATCAACTGATCAACGGCCTATTCTTATCGCGCACGGGGGCGGAAATAAAGAGTTTCCGGATAATACATTAGAAGCGTTTTATCATGCTTATTCCATTGACCCACTCGTGATGATGGAAACTGATGTCTCCTTGACGAAAGACGGAGTCATTATCCTCAGTCATGATACGACACTCGATCGAAAAACAACTTTACAAAACGCACCAATTATTGAAATTAATTATGCGGATTTAATCAGCCAACAAGTGGATTTTGGCTATCATAATGTCGTATCTCCCAAGTCGAACGGATTCAATGTCTCAGGAGAGTTGATTCCTTACCGAGATTATTTAGGTAACGCAAAGACCCCACTCGATGTCGAGTATCCCGAAGGAATTGTCGCTCGCCACGATACCTTGTTTTTAGCGACCACTTTACGCGAACTCATTACTGCATTTCCCAATAATCCGATTAATGTCGAAATCAAACAAAGTGGGGAAACTGGCTTGCTTGCCCTAGCCAAAGTGATGGAACTCCTCGATGAGTTGGATAGTGAATACAATACCTATTCCCGAATTGTCCTTGCGTCATTTCATAAAGAAATCTTTAATCAGTTTAAAACCTTACAAAAGACAACGCATCCCCAATTACTGTATTCCCCTGAAGCCAGTTCAGTAACAACCCTTTTTATTCTCCATTTGCTTCGTTTGGATGTCTTCTACGCTGACCGGGTTGCTGTCTTTCAACTACCTATGAGTCAACTAGGTTTGAATCTCGCTACGAAAGCACTCGTCAACACCCTTCACAAACACAACATCGCAGTCCATTATTGGACAATTGATGATCCTGATGATATGCGACACTTGATTTCGATTGGTGCGGATGGAATCATGACGAATATCCCGTCCTTACTCCGACAAGTGTTGGACGAATAACCATTATAGCCCATAAATAATGCCCCCCAAACGTTTGTTTGAGGGGCAATTTTTTATAGTTCGTGGAGATTTAAAAATGGCTTTGATTCATCTTGTTCAAACCGTAATACTTTACAAACGATAAAATAGTCTGGATTGTCTTTCGGAAGATGAAGAATTTCTTCTACTAAGCATGTCATTTGAACCCGGCTATGAGGGATGAGAATTGCTGTTTCATCCCAAGTAAAGGGATATCCAGCAAATTTATCATATTTATCACTGTGTCCTCTTCCGAAATGTCGCGCTATCTCCACTTGAGGCTCTGCTAATGCACTGACCCCAATGATGTCCTTCACTGCAATATTTTTACCAGTCACACTTTGGCTACCAAGTAATAATCCTATGCGGTCATAATCTAACATTTGCGCCCAAGAACAACACATACCATACCGTTGGTTTCCCTTTTGATAAGCCACAATATTACAACCCATTAAGAACGCTTTTAATTCCATAGTGCGCCTCCTTTAATGCTTTTTTCGTTTCGCAAGGGTGAGAATCAATCCTAACGCAATCGATAAATACCCCGCCATAATCACCCGAAAATGCTCGGGGAGTAAGAAAGTAATCGTGTGAGCTGGAATCCAAAATAAGGGGATGGTTTTCAAAATGACAAAACCCACAAATGTTTTCATATCAATGGAGGATATGACAGCAGATAGTGGAACATTGAACAATCTTTTGATTTGACCATTAGCCAAATCAATAAAACCATCGGTGACACGATGAAAAAACATGAATGTTGGAGCGAAAATCAAATTCATCCAGAAACTGATCCAAAACGCAGTTACAATTTTCCCAAACAGGGTTGTTTGACTCGCTCCTGGTAGTAAGCCATTTTGGATTGCACTTCCAACCCCATTAGCAAACACATGGAAGAATAAAACAAACCCCATCCCTAAGATTCCCCAGATGATGAATCGAAGGAGATTGCCTGGTTTCTTATAATAAAATCCAGTGCTGATTCTACGGGCGAGTCCTTCCCCTAAGGAAGCGAGAATCGCTGTTTTTAAAAAGCCCATCAAGTAAGGGAACTGAGTGGTATAATTCGCTATTTGATTGCGGGTAACAGGGATGATGAGTAAAACGGTGATTAGTGTGATCGATAGAATCCATGCAATGTCTGTTTTCTTCATAAATCCTCCAAGGTAACATCATTATAACATGAAGATTTCGCTTTGAAAAGCGACTCCCAATTCTCTTTACACGGAATAAATTTATATATATATAATATATATATAATGAATTCTGAGCGTTCTGTAAGCATATCATTTGGATTGGGGGGGTATCTTATATATAATAGGGTTGCAATACTCCCACCTTTAGGGATGATCTAGGAGGAATTTATGTTAGTAAAAGATTTTGATCCACTGAAAAAGCAAATGTTTCAAGTGTTGGACGAAACCGGGAAAGTTGTCAATCCCAAATATCTACCAAAGATTGATAAAGATACCCTGCTTCGGATGTATAAAACCATGTCACTCGGTCGAATCGCCGATGATAAAGCGATTCAATTTCAACGTCAAGGACGGATGTTGACCTATGCCCCTAACCACGGTCAAGAAGCTTGTCAAATCGGTCCGATGGCCGCTTCGAGAAATCAAGACTGGTTAGTATTAGCGTTCCGGGAATTAAATGCCATGTTATACAAAGGGGTAACGCTCGAACAAGCCTACCTTTATTGGTATGGAAATGAAGCTGGAAGCCGCTTCGATGATGGCGTGAATGTACTACCTGTTAACATTCCCATTGGTTCTCAATTATCGCACGCAGCGGGATTGGCTTATGCCGCAAAAGTTCAAAAGAAGGACGAAGTATCCATCGTATACATTGGGGATGGCGGAACCTCCCATGGTGAGTTCCATGAGGGATTAAACTTCGCCGCTGTCTTAGACGCGCCAATGATTTGCATTATCCAAAACAATCAATGGGCGATTTCCACACCTCGCCATAAAGCAACCCGTGCCCAAACCCTCGCACAAAAAGCAATTGGCTATGGCATTCCTGGGATTCAAGTCGATGGCAATGACGTGTTAGCAATGTATGCCGTAACCAAAGAAGCGATTGAACGGGCTCGGAAAGGCGAAGGACCTACTTTAATCGAAGCAGTCACTTACCGGATGGGACCTCATACTACTTCAGACAATCCAAAATTATATCGTAGTGATGAAGAAGTGGCTTCTTGGGAAAAGAAAGATCCGATTATTCGGTTCAAGAATTACTTAGTAGAACTAGGTTACTGGTCCGATGAACAAGATGAAAAACTCCAAGAAGAGCAAAAACAATATGTTTTGGATACCTTCAAAAAGGTGGAAGAATCCGGACTTGTTCCATTAGAAGACGTGTTCCGTTATACTTATGAAACAATGCCGAAACACTTACAAGAACAATTAGCAGAATACAAGAAATATCTCAAATCGGAGGGATTATAAGATGGCTACCCTAAACCTCTTAGAAGCGGTCAATACCGCATTAGATCAAATGATGGAAAAAGACGAACGGATCGTTGTATATGGCGAAGACGTTGGTTTTGAAGGTGGCGTGTTCCGCGCTACGGCAGGATTACAAAAGAAATACGGCGAAGAGCGCGTCTTTGACTCGCCCATCGCTGAAGGCGGAATCGTTGGTACCGCAATCGGAATGGCAATTAATGGCTTAAAACCCGTTGTCGAAATTCAATTCTCAGGATTTATGTTCCCTGGGTATAATCAAATCGTTACCCATTTAGCTCGATACCGTAATCGCTCTAGAGGAAAATATACCCTTCCCGTCGTCGTTCGGATGCCTTATGGTGGGGGTGTAAAAGCTTTGGAACACCACTCGGAAAGCTTAGATAGTTTATTCGCTCACATCCCAGGTTTAAAATTAGTCGTTCCATCGACTCCTTATGACGCCAAAGGATTACTTGCTTCTGCGATTGATGACCCCGATCCCGTCATTTTTATGGAACCAAAACGGAATTACCGTGCGTTCAAGCAAGAAGTTCCCGATGAACTTTATAAAATTCCATTAGGAAAAGCAAAAGTCGTTCAAGAAGGCAAAGACATCACTGTCATATGCTGGGGTGCTTTGGTTCGTGAAGTGGAAAAAGCAGTGAGCTTAGTTCCGAATGTTTCTGTAGAAGTCATCGACCTTCGTACGATTGCTCCTCTTGACCAAGATACCATCATTGAATCGGTTAAAAAAACAGGTCGTGTTTTAATCGTCCATGAAGCGTACAAATCGTTTGGACCTGGTGCTGAAATCATTAGTTTAATCAATGAAAAAGCCTTCCTTTATCTAGAAGCCGCTCCGGTTCGTCTCGCTGGCTTCGATGTGACAGTTCCCTTACCAAAAGGAGAACACCATTTCATCATCGAACCCAAGCAAATCGCCCATGAAATCAAAAAAATCATGGCGTTCCAACCCTAGGAGGGATTCATATGTATGATTTTAAATTCGCCGATATTGGCGAAGGGATTCATGAAGGAAAAATTTTAAAGTGGAATTATAAAATTGGTGACGCCGTTAAAGAAGGCGAAACTTTAGTCGTCATTGAAACCGACAAAGTCAATGCAGAAATTCCTTCCCCTGTCTCTGGCACTCTGAAAAGTTTAGGCGCGAAGGTGGGCGATCTCATTCATGTCGGACAAACCCTGGTTATCATTGATGAGCAAAACATTAATGAGTTCTTTGGACCCGCAAAAACCGCGGTTCAAGAAAGTGAAGAAGCCGGTGTTGTGGGCGAGTTAGTCGTAAGTGAAGAAATCATTGCTTCTTCGATTGAACAAGCTCCGGTGGAAAAAGTATCAGAACGCAAGATTATTGCCTCTCCAGTTGCTCGTAAATTGGCTAGTGAACTAGGTGTCGATATCCGTACCGTCAAAGGAACTGGCGAAGCTGGCCGGATTATGAAAGAAGACATCTATCGCACATTCGAAGCGCTCAAACAACCAAAAGTTGGCGAAGTAACCCCTGAAGTTCCGCTTCCCAAAGTCATTGAAGCGGAAGTCGTACCTTCTAGTGTTCCATTGAAACCACGCGTTGATTTGTCTCATGAAGTGGGCCGAAGAGAAAAAATCTCCATGGTTCGTAAAGCGATTGTCAAATCGATGACGATATCGAAACAAATCATTCCTCACACAACCTTACTCGATGAACTCGATGTAACCGATTTAGTCAATTTCCGTACCAGCAATAAATCTTTAGCTCAAGATCATCAAGTGAAACTAACGTATATGCCCTTTGTTATCAAAGCTGCGGTGTTAGCTTTGAAAGACTATCCATTATTTAACGCAAGTTTTGATGATGTCGCTGAAGAAATCATTTATAAAGACTATTACAATATCGGTATCGCCATTGACACCAAAGATGGTTTAATCGTTCCCAACGTGAAAAACGCTGACCGCTTAGGAATTTTCCAATTAGCGAAAAAAGTCGAAGAATTACAAACAAAAGCCCAAAACAAACAATTGGTCTTAGAAGACTTAGCCAAAGGAACCTTCTCCATTACCAACTTCGGTGCGTTTGATGCCTTATTTGGTGCGCCAATTATCAAACATCCTGAACTAGCCATTTTAGGAATTGGCAAAATCACCAAGAAACCGATTGTAAAAGACAATCAAATCGTAATTGCGGATATCTTACCAATCTCCTTAACCGTTGACCACCGGATTATTGATGGTGCTGATGCAGGAAGATTCTCCATCCGTTTTAAGGAATACTTGAAGAACCCATTGTTCTTGTTAATGAACTAGGATGTGATACTCATGAAACAATATGATGTTATCGTTGTCGGCGCTGGCCCTGGGGGCTATGTCGCAGCGATAAAAGCGCGACAACTTGGCTTCACTACCGCAATCGTAGAAAAAAATGCGATTGGTGGCGTGTGTTTAAACTGGGGATGTATTCCCACCAAAGCCATGTTAAAGAGCGCAAAACTCTATCAAACCTTTCTTCACGGAGCGGATTATGGGATTCAAGTGGATCCTAGTACGGTAAGTGTTGATTATGTTGGTGTCTTAAATCGAAAAAATAAAATCGTCAAACGCTTAACTGGTGGCGTCAAGATGCTGTTAGAAAAAAATGGGGTTGAAATCTACCAAGGAACAGCCGTTTTCGCTGATGCGAATACCGTTCATGTTGGCGAAGAAATTTTGAAAACAAAGAACCTCATTCTCGCGACAGGCGCTTCTCCCATCTTACCGAAAATTGAAGGGCTCCATGAAGCATATCAAAAGGGGATTGTCAAAACCAGTAAAGAAATGCTTGATCTCAACACGCCTATCAAACACTTAGTAGTGATTGGCGGTGGCGTCATCGGAGTCGAATTTGCCTCGATCTACGCAGCTTTTGGCTCCAAAGTTACAATCATCGAAAAACTACCTGTAATCCTTAATCAAATTGATGATGAAGTACGTGATAGTTATTTAAAACTACTCAAACGTCAAAAAATCGAAGTCATTACTAACGCACAAGTGTCCAAGATTAACAATCAAACAGTCACTTATATCAAAGACAATCAAAGTGTTTCGGTTGAAGGGGATGTCATCCTCGCCGCTTTAGGTATGGTTCCCAATACCAATGGATTAGAAACCTTGAAATTGGAACTAGAAGGCAGAGCGATTAAAACCAACCTCCAATGTCAAACAAGCATTCCCCATGTGTACGCAATTGGGGACGTTAATGGAAAATCCATGCTCGCTCATACGGCTTCTGCCGAAGCCATTGTCGCAGTCGAAACCATTGCCGGTCATCAAAGTGCCATGGACTATGAAAAAATACCTTCCGCAATTTACGGATTTCCAGAGATTGTTACCCTGGGTCTAACCGAAAAAGAAGCGAAATCCAAAGGGTTAGATATTCTAATCTCAAAATTCCCTATCGCCGCAAATGGAAAATCGTTAGCGGATGGGGAAACCGATGGGTTCATCAAATTAATCGCCGATGCGAAGTACCATGAAATCCTTGGAGTTCATATTCTCGCAACCAACGCT
This sequence comes from uncultured Candidatus Izemoplasmatales bacterium, assembly GCA_964483655.1. Lineage (GTDB taxonomy): Bacteria > Bacillota_I > Bacilli_A > Izemoplasmatales > Hujiaoplasmataceae > JAUXXX01. Next base: position 11,545 of record CAZABW010000002.1, on the reverse strand, counting down.
ACCGAAATCGTGCCAGAGTTAACATTGGCGATGAACTTAGAAGCGACAGCTGAAGAGATTGTCAACTCGGTTCATATGCATCCAACCCTAAGCGAAATCATTTTAGAAGCCGCTCACGGAATCATCGATAAACCCATTCATATTTAAAGAAGAAACGCACGATTGCTCGTGCGTTTTTTAATGGAATAATTGTCTGAGAATCGCCTCTTTTTGAGGATGATCTTGAAAGAATTTCAAGATGGTAGAGACAAGAAAAGGTTGATTGAGAAGATCTTTAATGTTCTGAAAATCAGGGTCGATAGCGTTAATTTCTTGAATCATGCCCTTTATAATCGAGAACTCAAAAACTGGAACTCCTTGAATCGATACACTTCTTGTAAATGGCGAGGTTTCGCCATAATTCCATGAATGGGTTCGATATTTTTCATTGGCGATTGCTTCGATTCGTTCTAACTCTCGGGGTTCGATTCTTCGAATTTCAAGAGGGATTAGTTGTCGCTCTTCGAAAGCTTTGAGAAACTCACTCATGAAGGTTAAGACATCCTTTTCAATCGGCAGGGTTGGATAAATATTACAAACCTGTGCACGATTGGATGTAATCGAACTCTTCTCTTTGGTTAAAGGGTGTTGGTGAAGGAGTTTTCCTACCCGACTTAAATCGGTATGGAACAACAAGGTCCCATGATGAATCAAACGATTCTTATGAAACCCTTGGGCATTGCCAGAAATCTTTTTATCTTCTAAATAGATATCACTTTTCCCATGGAACGAAGCTGGTATCCCTAAATCACGAAGTGTCTCAATAATGGGGTCAAGGATTGCTTGGTAGCGACTGACTTTCCCTTTATAATCATTGGTGATCCATGTAAAATTAATGTTTCCTAAATCATGATAAACGCATCCTCCGCCACTGATTCGGCGAATCACAGGAATCTGTTGTTCGTTTGCATAAAGCAAGGAGACTTCATGATATGGATTTTGATTACGCCCTAAGATGATGGAAGGAGCGTTTCTCCATAGATAAAACAAATCTTGAGTGAGATTGGCTTCTTTTAAAAAGTATTCTTCTAGAGCTAAGTTAAAGGTGGGGTCAAGATGATTTTGTAAAATCGTTTGCATATCTTGTCTCCTTTATTGATTCAATACGCGGTACAAATACTCCGAACGAAAGACGTATTGCTGCGCTTGATAGACATGATCTTTAAACGCAAATTGGTAGAGTTGTTTACCTTCATAAATTTGGACATTCCGCCCGATATCAGAGGGTAAGGTGGGAATACTTTTGGCAGAAAAGAATAAATCAACGTCCTTTCCAAAATGAGTTCCACGGTAATAATATCCCTTTTGATCCATCGTTAAGAGTCCTTCCCCAGCTAATACGAGTTGGTTATTTTGATAAGACTCGACAAAAACAGGACTTTGGTACACGGTATCTGGGTATTCATTCCACTCTTTTTCTACCATATCACGTTGATGGTAAAAAGCTTCCTCGAGGGGAATGTTTCCGAACATGCCATTTTCAAAGCCATCAAAGATAGATTGGCATTTAGGGCAATGGATATGAGTTTTATGGTTTTCAAGACCTAGGTGGTTACAGTTGGGACATTGATAGATTAAATTTTCTAGGTTTGCATAATCATTCTTCTTCACTTCCATATGCCGTTCACGACAATACTTCGCGGACTCATTATGAAGGGCAAGGGAAATCACTTCATGGATTTCTTCGATTGTTTTTGAATTCACTTCTTCTACAGTCAACAATCGTAACACTTTCGTTGTTATTCTGCCTTTAAACGTTTTCTTAGACCAAGGTGGGTTAACAAAATAGGCATTTCGATGTCTCGCAACAAAGACATCGACCTTGGCTTTTTTAATCAACTTAGCAATTGCTGTGTTAAATGGGAGAGTGTCTCCAATGGCCGAGATTTGCCCTTCTGGAAAAATACCAATAATCCCGTTTTGTTTTAAAATGTCAAATGCCTTTCGTACAGCAACAAGGTCTGTTTCAAACAAACTTTTTGGTATTGCTCGGGCTAACTTCAAAAACGGTTTCGAACCCGACTGATACAATAGTTTGTCCGCCGCAATGTAGGTAATTCGTTTGGGATAGACCGCATTGGTCGTGTAGATGAAATCATGAAAAGACGTATGATTGGATAAAACAATACAGGGCCTCGTGATTTTATTTTGGACCATGATCCGGTGACCCTTAAAGTATCCAAACAACTTGAGAAGACCTCCGAGAAGGAGATAAAGAATGGGATTAGGACGTTTCACCTTAGAGATTTTGGAGGATGGTTTCGGCGTTTTCATATTGACCTTCAATCGATTTTCGAATCGATTCATGGGTGGCTTTATTAATCTTATACTTAGTACTAATATAGATTCCAATGCTCATAAATAATAGGGGCGCAATCACCAAGATCAATCGAATCACAAACATGGCTGAATCAGGTTGTGCCGTAATCGGTGCAGCTCCTGGTTCACGCTCTACGAATCCTGCAAGGCCTAATATAAACATCACTAGACCAAGTCCAACCCCTTGAGCAATCTTATTAATGAAGTTGGTAAAGCCCGACATTTGGCCATCTAATCGTTTTCTAAATCGTAATTCCCCGGCATCGACGATATCCCCATACATCGTGTGAGGAACTAGCCCAGGCCCAGAAATTCCGAGTCCCATTAATGCGCCAATTAAATAAATAACAAGGGGGTTAACGTTTGCAGGAACAAAGAATAACACCACAGCCATAATCATCCAAAGCAAAGCACCTAAGCGATAAGCGGTTGTTTTTCCATACTTTTCAATGATTTTGATATAAATCGGTAAGGCAACGATTTGCATTGCAAACATCAACGCTGCCGCAATCATCCCAACAAACGAACCCGAGCCACTAGCAGTCACATCTTTGGTAATATAGAAATCGACGTAAAAGAAAAACAAACCACTCATAATTGCCATCGACATTTGTAAGACTAAGAACATACCTAAATATTGACGGAACGGTTTTAATTGAAGGGGCCGAGCCATTTCTTTGAGATCTAACTTGCTTTGTAGAGGAGCTGAAACAATTTCTTCTCTCACAAAGGCACCGGTTATAAATACACTAATTGCAAATAACAAACCAAAACTAAGAGACATCACTTGATAGCCCATCGCTTCTGTTTCGAACATTTGAACCATGATTCCCGGTAGCGCAACACAAAGAATCGAAGCGAAGATACTAAATGCCAACCGAAAGGAATTGTAGCTAGCCCGTTGTTGATAATCCGATGCTACTTCACTGGATAGGGAGTAATAAGGAATCATTACTGTAGTCTGTACTGTAGTGAAAACAAGATAACTTACTAACACTGCAATCACTCGCAAAAAGGTTTGGTCAAAGGAATATGGGAAAAACAAGAAGTACATCGACAATAATACGAGTGGACTGGCTACCATTAAATAGATTCGCCGTTTGCCGAAACGTGATTTCGTACGATCGGAGATGAAGCCCATCAATGGATCAGTGATCGCGTCCCACACTCTTGCAAACAGTGTAACAAAACCAATCCAAAAGGGATCAATTCCAACTGTTAGAGCCAAAAAGGGTGCATAAAGAAAGTTGACAATGTTAAACGACCCTCCCCCAAAAATATCAGCGGAAGCGAAAAACAATTTCTGTGACAACGTGTGCTTTTTCATAAGTGCTCCTTTAAATAGATGTGTCTCTATTATATTGTATTTTAGCCATTTTTCATTCACTTTCTCTTGTTTTTTAGAAAAGAAAAACGGACGAATCGTCCGTTTAATCATGAATGATG
>CAZABW010000002.1:0-7641 GCA_964483655.1 uncultured Candidatus Izemoplasmatales bacterium | reverse complement strand
TTATTCCTTCTTATCTTGGGATTGAGCTTTTAGTTGACCACCCGTAAATCCCGCTAACAAACTTGCAAGATCGAGTCCTGTGCTTTCTTTTACTGCCTCTAATACTTTGGATGAGGATTGCATCACGTCGCTAATTAACTTCGTTGAGTTACCATCGCCGTACATAACAATCTTTTCGGTTTGAGCAAGTGGCGTTGCGGCTGCTTGAACGATATTTGGTAAGACTTGGCTATTCAAAATCAGTTCTAGAACAGAAGCCTCACCCATGCGTTTCATCGCTTCGGCTTTTTTCTCAATCGCTTCGGCTTCCGCAAACCCGACTTTTTGAATCCCGATAGCACGTTGTTCTTGGGCAAAACGGTCTGCATCCGCGGCAACTTTTAACGCTTCTGCACGTTTGGTTTCTTCGGCTAGTTTTGCTTCTGCTTCTTTTAAACGAACATAAAGGTCTGCTTCTGCGCGTTGTTGAGCAGCGTATTTTTCTGCTTCTGCGGTTTTCTTGATTTTCGCTTCTAAGGTTCGTTCTTCGACTTGAACTTCTTTGGTACGAAGTTCAATTTCCTTATCTCTTTTAGCGATTTCAGCTTCTTGCTGAGCAATGTTTACGCGTTTGTTTTCTTCCGCTAAACGAATGCTATAAGCCACGTCTGCTTGAGCGTTAGCAATATCCGCTTTTTCTTTTAAAGCTGCTTTCTTTAAGCTTAGTTCGGTATTTTGTTCTTCGATTTTTAACTCCGCTTCAATCCGTGATTTATTGGCTAATTCTTTGGCTTGAGCGGTCGCGATTTGAACTTCTTTTTCAGAATTCGCACGGGCGATGGATGCGTCTTTCCGAATTTGGGTTACGTTATCGACCCCAAGGTCTTCAATCACGCCGTTTTTATCGGAAAAGTTTTGGATAGTGATGTTAATGATTTCCAAGCCCATTTTTTGCATATCTTGCATGGCGGAATTACGAACTTGTTCCGCAAATTTATCACGATTTTGAACAAGTTCTTTTAACTTCATTTGACCAATGATTTCCCGCATGTTTCCTTCAAGAACTTCTCTTGCGATTTGTTTGACATCGTCTAATTTACGAGAAAGAAAAATTTCTCCCGCTAGTTTAATGGATTGGGGTTCCGATTTGATTTTGATATTGGCAACCCCATCCACAAAAATATTGATAAACTCATTGGTGGGTACTGCTGAAGTGGTTTTAATATCGACTTGAATCAAATCAAGCGGAACGATATCAATCCGTTCAAAGAAGGGAATTCGTAAGGTTGCTTTGCCGGTTACAACGCGGGACTTTTTGGGTCCAGTGATGATGTAGGCACGGTCTGGTTTGACTTTCACATAGGAAACAAAAAACAAAACGCCTGCTGTGATTAAAATCAAGATAAATACAGTAAAGATTGTCGCAAATGGCTCATTCATTCGTAGTTTTCTCCTTTATATTCATCCATGTTATCATGGTTTTTCATAATGTAATCGTTTGGTATCCAGCAGCCTTAAGAAGTCGATTCATGACGGCATGACCGATTTCTACTTCTGGAAACGAGTGGATAAAGATTCGTTGCATGCCCCACTCATCCATTTCACGTAAAGCGGAAAATAACTGTTTTGCAATCCATTCAGGTTGAGATAAATACCCTAATGTCCGTACCCGAACTTTGGGAAATAGTAGTTCATAATCACTCGCACAAATGACCGCTGTGGGGATGGATGAATCCACTTGGGACGATACATACTCTTGGACTTTCTCAATCGGTCCATAAAGAATCGTCACATCTCCCTTGGGTTTATAATGAGTATATTTCATACCTGGTGATTTTGGCGCGTCTTCAACTTGGAGGGTAGATGCATCAAGAATCGGTCTTTGAAGAATCCGTTCGATCATTGATTGTGTAACCGCACCAGGACGCAAGATGGTGGGGATTTCCTTCGTACAATCAAGCACGGTAGATTCAATCCCAATCCTCGAAGGACCGCCATCAATGATACAATCGACTTTTCCATTTAAGTCTTCAAATACATGCTTAAACTCGGTAGCGGAAGGTTTTCCAGATAGGTTAGCAGAAGGTGCCGCCAAAGGTAGTTTGACCCCTTGGATGAGCGCTAATGCTGTTTCGTGTTTGGGTAATCGAATTGCTACGGTATCTAATCCTGCAGTGGTGGTATAGGGAACAATGTCTTGTTTTTTAAGGATGAGGGTTAAGGGACCAGGCCAAAAGGCTTGAATGAGGGATTTCGCATAATCGGGGACTTCTCTAGCATATAAGTAAAGTTCTTCACTCTGTCCTATATGGACGATTAAAGGATTATCTGAGGGTCTGCCCTTGACGTCATAGATTTTCTTAGAAGCCTCTTTATCTAATGCATTCGCCCCAATTCCATAGACGGTTTCAGTTGGAAATACAACGAGTCCTCCGCCTATAATAATGGTTTGGATAGCCTTTAAAATATCAGGTTGGGTTACTTGTTCTGCTTTAATAATTAACGTTTGTTTCATGATATCACTCCAAAAATAAACACCATCCCTATTGTATCACAAAGGAATGGTTTTGTGTTTGATGTTTTTGTGTTCATTCCCAAATAGCGGGTTTCCAATCCACAAGTTTTGAATGCATTTGATTGTTTTCGAGGGTGATGAGCCGCGCTCCCCTTTTTATAGAGATGTCTCGATAGTCGTATTGTCCACTCACTCGACCGAATGCCAGTAAAATACCTTGGTGTTCAAAAGAGAAATCATTGTAATGATCGTGCCCCACAAAGCATCCTTTGCTGGAAGGTTCTCTCACCAACAAATCGAAAAAACCATAACTAATGGGAGCGGCTGAGATACTTTCTAACATCGCTCCATCGATAAAGTGTTTGCCTTCTATCTGGGTAAATTCGAGGATCGGAATGTGAAAGAAATAAAGACTTGATCCGTTGGAATCCAGTTTGGTGGAACCTAATATCGATTGTACCCACTCGATTTGTCCTGGATTGATGGTGGAATAGCCCCATGTACGTTCCCCATTGATTGGATAGATTTGATCAACATGACTATCCAGACAAAAGAGGAGTGCATATGCTTCTTGGTTTGGATTCACAAGTTGAATCACGTGATTTCCATACCCTAATGATGGATCTGTTTCATGATCAAAGAAACAAAAAGGCCCTCTTTGAATCTGATTCATTAAGGTTTGATAGTCTACCCCATAGTCCGTATCATGATTCCCAAATACCAGTGTCCAAGCTACTTCTTGTTGATTCAAAAAACTCGTGAGTTTCGCATACAAAGAAGGACTACTCGAAGACATCGTATGATCCCCTGTACAAATAACGAAATGAGGATGTTCTTGTTGAATTAAATCTTCCATTAGTTGGAATGTGATAGCATCAGTATCGATATCACGCAGATGCAAGTCTGTGAATTGAAGAATACGAAAGGGAGATGAACTGTCATGTTGAATGGATTTCATAATATGCTCCTACCAAGGTAATGGATTGTTTTGAATCCATTCATCATAGAATTGTTCGTATTGATGATGGAGTTCTTTGGACATACGAATTTGACTGGCCTGGACGAGTTGATCGATTTGTCGCTGATTTTTACTGCCGGGAATGATGGTGGTTACCCAATCGTAGTGGAGTAAGAAGGCGAGGGAGTAAGATAATATGTCTTCGTTTGGGGTGATTGCCTTTAATTGTTTCACTAATTGACTTCTGCGAACAATTTGTTCTTTGGAATAGCGAGAACGAATTCCATCAAACTTGCTTGTCTCGTCATACTTGCCACTTAACCAGCCGGAATCTAATGGAACTTTCACAATCACAGAGATGTTTCTAGATTTCACTTCTTCCATTAAACTTCTTGGTGCTTGAAAAAAGACATTGTATAACAATTCGATACAATCTACTTGATTCGCTTCTAACACCCATTTCAATTCTTGGAAAGTATCAATACTAACACCAAATGCTAAGATCTTCCCTTGTCGTTTCCATTCTTTTAGTTGATTATAATGGTTCGTCTCTCCAAGTAAGATCGCTTTTGGTGGATTATGCAAGACGACAGAATCTAAATAATCTGTTTGTAGTCGTTGTAAACTACCTTCTAAAGATGCTTCTAAGTCTTCGAGTTGAAAGGACATTTGACCACTTGCAAGATGGCCTAACTTGGTGTTGATAATCACTTGTTCTCGAATCGCAGACAGTGTCATGCCAAGGATTTGCTCACTTCTAGTTTGAGCATAATTGGGCGCAGTATCAAAAAAGGTAATCCCTTGGGAAATCGCATATTGAACCAAATCAACTCCGGCTTCGATAGACATGTTTCCCCAAGTATCCACACTACCTAGTTGCCACGCACCAAAACCAAGTCGGGATGCTTGTTTGGTTGTTTTTGCGTAGGGGGTGGTTTGCATCTTCTTACTTCACCACTTCTTTGCCTGTTGGGATAAAAGAGATGAATTTATACCCTTTATATTTTAAAATCCCTTTCGTTCCATCACTAAGAGATAAAGCAATACGCTTTTTGACTTTAAATTTCAACTTTTTCCGTTGGGGTAGTTGAAATTCCGCATAATATTGCTTCGATTCATAAGCTGACCCAGAATCCACAGTACCAGAAGTGAAATTCTCATTCATCATTGATGTTTCTGAAGTAGCTTTTAGAAACGTCGCTTCTACCGTTACTTCTGGTTGTGCTCGCTGAATCCGATTTTGTTTGATGATTACCAACACAGCGACTACCGCAATAGCTAAAGAACCTAGAATAAAGACTAATGCTATGAATAACCAATCCATGAATAAATCCTCCTATTCAATGTGTTCGATGGAATGGAGTATCCATCCATCGCTTGTTTGTTTCAAATGTATGATGCTTCCGTTTTCAATAATAAAATGATCACGTTGTTCGAGAGAGACCTGTAATAATGCGCAAAGAAGGGCTTTGATGGTTCCTCCATGTGAAACAATGACAACGTTTTGATGATGTTGTGAAAGTACTTCTTGGAAAGCTTCTATTGCTCTTTGTTGAAGTTGAGTCAAGGATTCTCCGTTTGGTAGGGGCATAGTGAAGTTCGATTGCTTTATCGCCTTTAACACTCCAAGGTGGTGTTTCTCGACCTCTGCCCACGTCCACCCTTCAAAATCCCCAGCATGAAGTTCTCTCCATCGTTCGTCCAAATGGAGTACAACTTGGTGTTGTTTGGAAATCATTTCCGAAAGTACTCGAGCCCGTAGTAAGGGGCTTGAATACACAATGTCAATCGGAACCTGTTTTAGTTTTTCGACAACTGCTTGGGATTGTCTTAGACCGGTTTCATCTAATTCAATATCACGGAATCCTTGAATCCGTGATTCTACATTCCATTTCGTTTGTCCATGGCGGATCAAGTATACATTCATCTGTCTGTCCCTTTCTAATAAGCAATGAAATTTCGTTGTAACCTATCCACATTATACCACGAATGGAAAACTTTCCATTTCCACCAATAAAACAAGTAACCTCCTTGTTATCTATGTGCGAAGAGGAGGCTTACCAATGAAACGTTTTCTTTTAACAACATTCTTATTTCTACTTGCAATTGCACTAATTGGGTGCTCACAGTACCAAACGATTGAACAAACCTTTGAGTTTAACTTTGAAGATGGGGATTGGAATTTCCAAGTCATCTATGCAGATTATCATGACGATTCCAATCAATTCGAAACCTATGAGTTTAGTCATGGACCTTTTGAAGTCTTTGATCTCGATACCTCTTATAAAGGCTGGATGGTGAACGGCCATAATCGTAGTGATGATTTATTTATGGGGGTATTCAAAGAACTTCAATTTCAAAAGAAGAATCACTCGTATTATCTTCAAGTCACCATCAAAATCCTCACTAATGAAGAAACCGGCTCCATTGGGATTGGCGGTTCTCCTGCTGACTCTGTCTACTTGAAAGCCGGGTTCGTGCGAACAGAACCGACCTCAACCCTTGACGCACAAACGGGTCTTTACCAATTAAACCTGGATAAAGGAAATCAAAGTCAAGACGGAACCGATTTAAAAAACGTCGGAACGATTGCGAAACCTGAAAATGTTCAAACGGAATACGGGATAAAAACGCTAACCCATCAAGTTCAAGTTAAAACAAACTCCGATGGAAAACTCTATTTTGTTTTTGGATCGGATTCAGGATTTGAAGGGTATACTTCCTTAAAAGTGTTATCGATTCAAATGACCGCAAGACCTCGTTAATAACCTGAATCGAAAAACCTCGGCATGCCGAGGCTTTTTTTATGCTTGAAATTGGGCTAAATAGTGCTCGATAATGGCTTGGGTTCCTAAATCTTGATGACCTAAAGTAACGAGCTTTTCATAAATAGAAGTAACCTTTTCTAATACTGGAAGTTCCAAATCGAGTTTTTCCTCGATAGCAAGTTTTAAATCTTTGAGATAGTGTTTAATATAGAACCCTGGACGATAATCTTTCCCAATCATTTTGGGACCATTATGATCGGCTTGCCACGACTGTGCAGATCCCCCTCCAAATACGGAGAGTGCCTTCATAGAATCTAGGCCGTTCTTTTGACAATAGCACAATGCTTCCGCAATGCCAGCGATATTTCCAGCAATGACGATTTGATTCGCTAATTTGGTATGTTGTCCTAAACCAGCTTCCCCCATATAAGTAATGCGTTTCCCCATTTTTTCTAAAAGAGGATAAACGACTTCATAACTCTCAAAGTCGCCGCCAACCATAATTGAAAGTGTTCCCCGAATGGCACCTAAATCGCCACCCGTTACCGGAGCGTCAAGCATCGAGAATCCTAGGGCTTTGGCGCGGTGATACAACTGCTTCGCCAGGGTTGGACTCGAAGTCGTCATATCCATCAAAATCGCATGGGGTTTCGCTGTTTGAAAGACTTGTTCATAAACCTCTAACACGTCACTGGGATAACCAACAATCGAACAAACAATATCAGCGTCTTTGACACACTCTTGAATCGTTCGAACGGCTTTCGCGTGGGGTTCTAATGCTTTCGCTTTTTCAAAAGAGCGGTTATAAACAGTAACCTCATATCCCGCTTCCGCTAGGTGTAGGGCCATCGGTTTCCCCATGACTCCGGTACCAATAAAAGCAACTTTTTCCATGTCATTCTCCTTATTGTCTAATATTTATCTTGCAAAATCCGTAAAAAGGATTGAGCATAGCGATCCATTTTGATTAAGTAATTCTTTTCTTGATAAGTAAATCCCAAATCTCTTCGCAAGGTAATGGTCGAGTTGGTGATGTCTTCGATTGGGAGTATCGCCTCAAAAGAACCACTGAACTCCAAATGTTGATTGCGATAAACCACATCGACATTTCCAAGGATGACTTGGGACTCATCCTCAACCTTTAAATAACTAAGGAGACCGGATGAAGATACCTCACTTTGGAGTAAAGCATCACGGAATTGCCGTTGAAATTGATTCCAAGCTATCAAGTTATCATATTCGAATCCTTGGATGAATCCATAAGAATCGATGGTTCCTTGTGTCTTACAAGATGTGCAATGAAACTCGTTACCATGGGATTCAAACGAATTTAAGCTTCGACACTTGGGACAAACATAAATCACATTTTCTATGCCCTCTGCTAATGTTTTGCCTGGATGAGGGATTCGTTTTTCTTGTTG
>CAZABW010000001.1:105306-116465 GCA_964483655.1 uncultured Candidatus Izemoplasmatales bacterium | reverse complement strand
ACCCCTCCTATCGATAACTCCAATCCAACGCTCGCAGCGACTCGTGCAGCAGAACTTGTCTCAACAGTCTACACAGTGAAAACCCAAGATGATTCCTTAACTCCCTATAGTGATGTCGTTTCCTATACGCTGGATGAAGAAGTAGGAGGAATCTTCCATAGTTCATTTGCGTTTATGCAACCAGCGAGTGCTACTCCACCGATTGCTAATGCAATCAAGTTTATACCAACAAATCGGGTCAATAGTTATTTACTCACAAAGATTGGCTTCTTGTTTGATACGGATGACATCAACAAAGGAATCTATGCCCTTGGCCCAACAACAGGAATTGGGGAAGAAGGGTTATATCTACCAGATAATTTCTCCTTTGATAATCTAAATCCGATCAGTGGGGATAGTAGTTGGCGGAATGATATTCAATCTGGAAACGAAACATTAAATACCAAAATCACGCGTGGAATGAAGCAACTGAGTTTATCTTTGGCTACGAATATTGATCAAGCTCAACTGATTAACCAGTGGCCCTCACCACAATTCCGAGTTCTAAACCCGATTATTGACTTAGACAATAATACCTTAACCTTTTACTTACCGGATAACGCTCCTGCTGCTCAAACAACCGGGCAAACAAAAACCTTAACAACTGTCTACTTAACCGCTGGAGATCACTTAGTAAGCTATGGTGCCTATCTTGATGGATCCGTGTGGCGAGGAACGCACTCCTTCAGTGGAGGACAATTCGTTGAAACGGCAGGGGGAACCCATGTAGAAGCAGAAGTTTGGGTGGTCTCAACTCCCAATCCACGAACATTTCTGTTAAACACCTTTGAACCAGCGAACTATCTTTTGGGATACCGTGCTTCGTTCTATCATGATATTGATGATCCACTAAGTTCTTATAATTTGCCGGCTACTGTAGAAAATATCATTGGTCCTTACGGAAGTGATGGACGTGTCTATGATGTAAACGGTATGGAATTAGACGATCAAGCCGATCACTATGGGAAAGTTCGCGTCTATGCGGAAGCTTATGTTCATGATCCGCTTGACCCTGAAGGGGTCGATCCGTTGACATGGCAAGAGTATCGAGTTCGAATCGTAAGACTTCCTGATATGGAATATACGAACATTGTGTCTGCCACGGTGAATGGGGTGAATCAAACCATATCTCCAACTCAAGATGTTACACTCTTTGATGTAACTGCTACCCCACTTAACTACCGCCAAGTTGGTCAACTCGGTCAAATTACGATTACTTATGAAACCAATCACGTTCCCTTCCAAACGACTCCCCATACAGTGATTCGTTTACGAAATAGTGAGAATGTGATTGTCTCGCAGTCAGGAAACTTAACCATTACCCCACTCTCGAATGCCCAAACTGCAGAAAACTATGATCCTTTGACCTATCAATGGAATCCTTCGACGTATACTTATACATTCAATGTGCAACAAGCTCTCGCTTCAGGGACCTATACCCTTGAAATTGAGATTGATTCCACACGCATTTATTCGATTCTATTTCAAAAAGAAGTCTCCAATGAAGCGAACATCTTAACGATTCGGCCTTGGGGTGTCAGTAGTAATCTACCTATTGTTTCTGGGAATTATGTCAGCGATATCCAATTTGGAATGTTTTATAATCCCGTAGATGCTAATAGCACATCAACGAGTGTGAATAACACACGAATTATGAACTTTTCGAACTTAAACACGTTGCTCGAAGTTCCTGCCGCATCCACCAATACAACTGCATTTCGTCCAAGCTATTTGCAAACTCTCACAATTTCGAATTATGCGACGCTAGTCAGTGTATCGGTTTCCCTAAATCCCGTTTTGGTCGATGGATATCGCAATCAGTATATTGTTACTTATGTAATTCGCGCTGAAAGTGGTATTGAGAACACGATTACACATACCTTAACGGAGCGCAGTATCATTACGACTGTTTCAGAAGCCTATCTTGGGGTGAATCCGATTACCACATCGATATTGTATCAAGAGTTTCAACGTGAAGAAACGCCATCGTATCGGTATGTATTTTTAACTGCGAATCTATATCAGTCCGGGTCTCATGCCGTTTCACGCACCTTAACCTATTTTGGCCCAGGTGAGCCTGTGTTGGGTGCAGATTACCAGATGATTGAGTATACCAACGGATATATGATTGACTTCTTAAGTGCGGCTCCTGTAGGGTCTTACACCATTTCATTTGATTATACGAATACCTATACCTATGATACGGTTGGATATCCCTTAGAAGGGACTGTAATGAACTGGGACATCGCATTTGATGATGTCGAGTTCATGAAAATCGGAAACTCAAACAGTCATATGGGAAATATTGCTTTTACTAGTGATGCCGTGTTTACTGGCTTGAATACGATTGTTGACCCTAACTATATGACGCCAAGTCAGTACTTATCCTTATTAGAAAACCCTCAAAGCCGACAAATCATTTTGATTCCAACAGAAGGGATTGTCTATAATTATGGTTCAACACCCTTAAATGAGATCCACATGCAAGATTATTATATTGTTGGGCAAGTCGCTGACACCAATTTAACTTATTACTTACCCGTCATGCAACTACCTGTCGGTGCGACGATCTATCGCATGTTAGAAAATGGCACGAAAGCTGCCGATTTATATACCGACTTTTCACCGATTGAAGAAGATGAGTTTAACTATATTTGGTATCGTGTGGAGGCGGAAGATTACTTTGAGGAAGACCCCATTTATGGAACGCACTACACCGATTACTACATTGCCGTTCAAGACGTAACAAATAATATTTATTTGACCGTTAAAGTCCATCAAAACACAACCCAAACGCTTGACTTTGTTTGTGTATCCTTTGTGCTTCATGATTTACTAGGAGACTTATCAGTGTTTACCCTATATTCAGAGTTTGATGGCATATCAACCCTTGGGGTCAATTTCCAACCACGAAATACTACTAGCGGCACGTTTTATGTCTTTCTTGATTTACCTTCTGGATATACTTTTACAGTTACTTTTGATGAAGTGGTTCAGTTGCATCAGCATTTCGTTGTACCCGAAACCGTTATTCCGAGACGCTACCAAGTAGATATCTACATCGTTGACGATATTGCCCCTCCCATTTGGGGTCAAAGGGTCGTTTCTAAGTGGATTCCTGCATCATAACCAACAAAAAAAGGAAGTGGATGACTCCATTTCCTTTTTGATTGTTCAATGATTCTAACTCCAAATGAGCCAAACAAGTAAATAGCCAACAAGCACAGCACTGAGAGTGTAAGGTAATCCAATTTTCATAAACGTCCATGTTTTGACTTCAAAGCCTTCTTTCCGAAGAATGCCAATGGAAGTAATATTAGCAGAAGCGCCAATCGGTGTTAAGTTACCTCCTAAAGTCGCACCAATTAATAAGCCGAAGTATAACACATAGGGGGTTTCTAAACCAAGGGATACTGACAAGGCGGTCATGACTGGCAGCATTGTGGCGACGTAAGGGATATTATCGACAAACGCACTAAGAAGAACAGAAATCCAAACGATGATCGTATAGATGACAAAGACATTTCCACCGGATAATTCTCGTAAGATGTCACTGATTGCGGTGATGACTCCAGCATTCTCAATCGAACCGATCACTAAGAATAATCCAGATAAGAGCAACAAGGTGAAATAATCAATTTCCTTTATGGTTTTTAAGAGATGGTCTTTACTTTTATAACGAATAAAGTAATAAATCAAGCCGATGAAGAA
Source organism: uncultured Candidatus Izemoplasmatales bacterium (assembly GCA_964483655.1). Classification (GTDB taxonomy): domain Bacteria; phylum Bacillota_I; class Bacilli_A; order Izemoplasmatales; family Hujiaoplasmataceae; genus JAUXXX01. The sequence goes on along the minus strand of CAZABW010000001.1, from coordinate 112,715 downwards.
TAGACTCATACAGATTAACCCGTTAGTAATTTCGGGCTTATTTGGAATAAAGGAAGCGAGAATTAAAAACAAAACCACACCAATTAATAAGAAACTAGGAACATAATCTTTCACAGGGGTGCGATGATGAGTGGAAACTGGTTCTGTACTTTTTCTGAAATAAAAGATTAAAAACAAGGTAGCTGCAATCATCCCAGCTTGGACGATAAAGAACAAACTGATTCGCCCTTGAAAGAAGAAGAAATCCAAGAAGTCCATTCCCGCAGCTCCCCCTAAGAGAATGGAGGTCGTGTCCCCAACAAGGGTTGCGGCTCCTTGTAAGTTCGATGCGACAGATATGGCAATAATGCTGGGTACAGGATTGATCTTCAGTTTTTTAGAGATAGTGATTGCAATCGGGGCTAAAATTAAAACGGTAGCGACATTATCAATAAAGGCACTAATTAAGCCAGAAAAGACGGATAATAAGATGACTGCCCATTTCACATTTGGGGCTCTATCGATGATTAAATCAGCAAGTAATGCTGGCATCTGCGAGTCAATAAATAAGGAAACAATCCCCATTGTGCCAGCAATCATCATAATGACATTCCAGTTGATTGATTGAAAGATTTCTCCCAACGGCATATATCCAAGAATAATAAATAAAAGGGCTGACCCAAGGGCGATATAGGCGCGATACTTAGGGAAACTTAAGAGACCAATGTATGTAACAATAAATAAAATTACAGCTAATATCATAGCGTCCTCCTGCTAAAAACTTCTTGTATTATATCATGTTTTTCCTACTATCTCAATGAAAGAAAGACACATTAAGGTGTCTTTTCGAAAGGCTTATTTGGATTCTAAATCGTCTAGTTGTTTTAATAAGTCAAGTACTTTTGATTCGATTAAATCCATGGTTTGATAGAAAAAAGTATCGTCTTTTCCGGTTGGGTCTTCTAAACCGAAATCCAATCGTAATTGACTGGGGAGATAGGGACAATCCACTTCACACCCCATTGTAACAACAATATCTACAGGGGGGATCTCATCTAAGGTTTTCGAATACTGCGTTTGTTCCATATCCACTCCATATCGTTCTTTAACAAGACGAACAGCATCTTGGTTGATCTTTGGTTTGGTATGGGTGCCAGCAGAATAAGCAATCAAACGGCTGGAATATTTTAATTTAGTAATCGCTTCAGCCATTTGGGATCGACAACTATTATGAACACAGATAAATCCGATTTTGTATTGTTTCATCATAACCTCCTAATTTGAACCTATTATCTCACTGTGAGGGATTCTTTGTCAAGAAAAGGGAATGTAAGGATTTCTTTACACAGATTAATTTCGCCATTCTTTTCATGCAACGTTGACATCAGTGAAGTCCTATGATAAAGTAATGGTATTATGAAATATGATGGAGGCAAAACATGAAACAATGGGAATGTGTATGCGGTTATATTTATGATCCAGCCTTAGGAGATCCCGATGGAGGGATTGCGCCAGGAACAGCTTTTGATGATATTCCAGAAGATTGGTTATGCCCAGTTTGCGGTCTCGGAAAAGAAGCATTTAGTCCTTTAGAATAAAAAAGAAGCGGCTCGCTTCTTTTTTATTTCAAACAGATGGCATCAATTTCTACCAAAACATCTCTTGGTAAACGAGCTACTTCCACAGCAGCGCGAGCAGGTTTATGGTCTCCAAAGAATGTTGCATAGACCTGATTCATGAGCGCAAATTGATTCATATCCTTTAGATATACGGTACATTTCACAATGTGTTCTTTTTCGAATCCAGCCGCTTGGACAATGGCCAAAACGTTCTCGAGGGATTGTTTGGTCTGTGATTCAATGGTATCTCCTACCACGTTCATTGTTTCTGGAACGAAAGGAATTTGACCGGAAACAAAAAGCAAATTGTTACTGAGCACTCCTTGAGAATAAGGACCAATTGCTTTGGGGGCGTGAGGAGTCGAGACGAAGGTGTTCATAAATGTTCCTCCCTTTCTAAATTATATTAATTTCATTATACGCTTTATTGTTCATTCAAGCAATGTGATATAATACTTTTAAAAGGAGATGAAACCATTGAAAAAGTTTTTTCAAGAATTTGGAACGTTTATTGCAAAAGGGAATGCATTGGATTTAGCCGTTGGGATTGTCATTGGGGGCGCATTTAATGCAATCATAAAAAGTTTAGTTGCGGATATCATCATGCCTTTGATTGGATTAGTTGTCCAGGCGGATGTTACTCAACTAAAGCTGTTGCTTCATGAACCAGAAGGAGATTTGCCTGCAGTGTATTTAACGTATGGTAATTTCATTCAATCCATTATGGATTTTTTAATCATCGCATTAGCGATTTTCTTAGCTTTAAAGGTCATCATGCGATTACAAACAGGCCTAAAGAAAGTCAAAGATGCTATCAAACCGAAAGAAGAACAAGTATAATGAGAAAAGCCCTGAATCTTTCGGGGTTTTTATTTGCACATGATTTGACATTAAATGACGATTTAGATACAATAGATATGAGACCCCCCAGGGGGGGTGTGAGGTGACTATGGAACAAAAATTTAGTGTATCTGGAATGACATGTGCAAGTTGCCAAGCTCATGTCGAAAAAGACGTTCAAAAATTAAACGGGGTCCAAAGTGTTAATGTATCGTTATTAACCAATAGTATGACTGTTCACTTTGACGAATCTGTACTACGCCCAAAAGATATTGAGAAAGCCGTCAAAGCAGGTGGATATGGCGCAAAAGCCTTGCAAGCAGAATCCACATCATCCAAACCAGTCGAAGTGGTGGAAGATGAAGTCAAAGCAATGAAAAGTCGGGTAATCGTATCGATGATTTTTTTGGTCTTGTTAATGTACATTGCTATGGGCCATATGCTCGATTTTCCTTTGCCAGCCTTCTTGCTGGGTCATGAAAACCTCGTATCGTTCGCTTTTACCCAATTTCTCTTAGTCATACCGATTGCGTACATGAATCGGAGCTATTTCCAAATTGGTTTCAAACGATTATGGAAACGATCCCCAAACATGGACAGTTTGATTGCAATTGGTTCTGGAGCAGCTCTTCTTTATGGCGTGTTCGCAATCTATATGATAGGATATGGACTAGGTTCAGGACAATCAAGCATTGCTCACGAGTACGTTGAGAACCTATACTTTGAAGCCGCTGGTGCGATTCTAGCGCTTGTAACCTTAGGTAAATATTTCGAAGCCATTAGTAAGAAAAAAACGACGGGAGCGATTCAAAAATTACTTGATTTAGCTCCGAAAACAGCGATTCGAATTCAGGGAGACAATGAAGAAGTGATTCCGATTGAGCAAATCCGAAAAGGTGATTTCTTGCTTGTTAAACCGGGAAGTAAAATTCCGGTCGACGGAGTGATTATCAAAGGATTCTCTTCCGTCGATGAACAAGCCATAACCGGTGAATCAATTCCTGTCGAAAAAAACGAACGAGACACAGTCATTGGCGGAACCATCAATCAAAGTGGTGTGTTAACGATTGAAGTTTTGAAGACCTTAGAAGATTCAACTCTGATGCAAATCATTAAATTAGTAGAAGCTGCCGCGACCTCAAAAGCACCGATTCAAAAACTAGCGGATCAAATCAGTCTTGTGTTTGTCCCGATTGTGATTGTTATTAGTATTGTTACTTTTGGGGTCTGGATGATCCTAGGCCAAAGTTTTGCTTATGCACTAGCGATGGGCATCACCGTGCTTGTTATCTCATGTCCATGCGCCCTAGGACTTGCGACACCGGTCGCTATCATGGTTGGAACTGGGAAAGGGGCCGAATTTGGGGTTCTTATCAAATCCGCAGAAAGTTTAGAAGTTGCGCATAAAATCCAAACCGTGCTACTAGATAAAACAGGAACCATAACGAAAGGCAAGCCGATTGTATCGGATGTCGTTGCAATGAATGGTTTTACACCAGATGAGATTATCCAACTAGCAGCCTCTTTAGAACGAAACTCGGACCATCCAATAGCGAAAGCTATTATCCAAAAGCAAGTGGAGCGACAGGTTGAACTCCTTGAGGTAACTGCTTTTGAAAACTTATCAGGGTTTGGACTTCAAGGTGAAATCAACAGCCAAAGGATTCTTTTAGGTAATGCCAAACTTCTTCAAAAACAAAAGCATGATCTTGGTAGCATTCAGACACAATTGGATGATTTTGCTCGGCAAGGGAAAACCCCAATTTTGCTCGCCAATTCAAGCAAAGTTATCGGCATTATGACGATTCGAGATGAACTAAAAGAAACATCTAAACAAGCCATCGAACGGTTAAAGAAAGACCGTTTACGCGTCATTATGCTAACAGGAGACAATCCATTAACAGCGAAAGCGATTGCGGATGAAGTAGGCATCGATGAAGTCATTAGTGATGTCTTGCCCGATCAAAAAGAAGCGATTGTTATCCAAATTCAAAACGAGAATCAGAAAGTCGCCATGGTTGGCGACGGTATTAACGATGCAGTAGCTCTTATGCGAAGCGATGTCGGCATTGCGATTGGCGCAGGAACCGACGTTGCGATTGAATCCGCAGATATTGTTCTTATGAAGGATGATTTAGATGATGTTGCGACTGCGATTGAATTGTCTCGTAAGACAATCGCCAACATCAAAATGAATCTCTTCTGGGCATTTTTCTATAATGTTTCTTTAATCCCAGTCGCAGCTGGGTTGTTTGTCGGATTGAATTTGACTTTGAATCCGATGTTAGCCTCCTTAGCGATGTCGATTTCATCGGTTAGTGTCGTATTAAATGCCTTGCGTTTACGCTTCTTTAAACCTCAAAGAAAGGAGAACCAATCATGACAAAACAATATATCGTTGAAGGTATGACTTGTATGCATTGTAAAATGCGTGTGGAAACAGCAATCAAGAAAGTCGCTGGAGTAAAACAAGTAGAGATTGATTTAGCCAAGAAAAGTGTCATTGTAGACATGAAAAAAGAAATCGCTGATCAAGTCTTCGCGGATGTAGTTTCCCAAGCTGGCTATACTTTGAAAGTAGGAAACTAGCATGAAAGCGGATCACAAAATCGTTAAAAGCCAATTGACACTGGCTAAAGGTCAATTAGAAGGAATCTTACGGATGGTTGAAGATGACCGGTATTGTATTGATATCTCTACCCAAATTCTCGCTGTTCAAGCAATCCTGAAGAAAACCAATAAGTTTATCTTAGAAGCGCATTTAGATTCTTGTGTCAAGAACACGCTGAATCAAGAAGGACAAGAAAAACTTCAAGAGATTTTTAAAATCATGGAGAAACTTCAAGAATAATCTCAAAACCAGTCTTGCGTTCAAAGACTGGTTTTGTTATAATAAGGCGACAATTCCATATCGCTAATCCACAGGTGAATAACAGGGAAGTACGTGCAAGTCGTACACTGTACCAGCAACCGTAACACGGATGAAATGCATTGCCATTGCCAGCTTTGGTGAGAAGGCGCAAAGTAAATCGAAGTGAAGTCGGGAGACCTACCTGTTGATTAAATATATCCTTATAGGAGAAAACGATGAAAAAGAAAGTACTGGGTTTCTTGCTTCTTTTGTTGATCGGGCTTACGCTTATTGGCTGTAATACGCGTGTAACCGCTTCGGCAAACGGTTCGATTGTATTCGAACTACACAATGGTCAGGAAGTCATTTCGACCAAAGAAGTTGATTTTTACACGGGGGACAGCTTACTAAGCTTATTACAAGCGAATTTTGATGTGGTTTGTGCCGACGAAAACAATCAACCAGATGCAACATGCAGTTATGTCGGGCCTTATGGCGTGTATTTGATTGCAGTTGGTGAAGTCTCGATTGATGTCACAAAAAATGAGTACATTGCCTTCTACATCAATGGCGAATATGCGATGACGGGAATCGACTCGACTGATGTTGTCGATGAAACCGTGTATCAATTCCGCTATGAAACGTATTGAACCCAAACAACAACTTCGAATCCTAACCTTAACCGCGATGTTTCTCGCGGTTATTGTTGTTTTAGAAGCTTCGATGGTGATGCTTCCTAATGTTCAACTAACTGTCTTACTTATGATGGTATTTGCGACTTTATTTCCCAAGTCGTTATTCGTCCCGTTTGTCATTGCCTACGTTGTGATTGATAATTTCACAGGAATCTTTTTAGTCGGGAGTATCGATTTCATGATTCTCATTCCGATGACATTGGCTTGGTTATTACTACTATACTCCACAAGAGCATTAAAAAAGGCCCCTTTCTGGGTCATTCTGCTATTTTCTTTTGCATTCGGCTTTATCTATGGGTGGATGTATATTCCCGCTCATGTTCTAAAGTTCGGAATTACGACCTTATGGCCTTATTTTGTGGCTGATTTGCCATTTGAAATTACCATGGCTCTTTCCAATGTTGTTAGTGTTTTCTTATTATATCGGTTTTTAACAATGAAACTCCAGGTACTATTTTTTGATCGACCTAGTGAAGAAAGTGTCGAGAAATCATAAGATTAACTTCTTGAATCAGGATTTGTGGTATAATAAATTGAAACTTATATCAAAGGAGGATTGTATGGTACACAAAAAAGTAGCTGATTTATTGAATCAACAAGTGAACAAAGAAATGTATTCCGCGTATTTGTATTTAGACTTCTCGAATTACTATATCGATCACGGCTTAGTAGGATTTGGAAACTGGTTTAGAATTCAAGCCAAAGAAGAAATGGCTCATGCACAACTGTTTATGCAATACATGCAAAACAATAATCTGGTGATTGAACTGGAAGCCATTCAAAAACCAAATATTGTTTGTGAAACGTTAAAAGATCCTCTCGAGGAAAGTTTAAAACACGAAGAATTCGTCACTGCATCAATCTATGCGATTTATGAAGCGGCTCTAGAAGTTAAAGATTATCGTACCCAAGAATTCTTACAATGGTTCATCAAAGAACAAGGCGAAGAAGAAAAGAACGCGAATGATTTAATTTTGCAATTCGAAATGTATGGTGAAGAAAAAGCGAGTTTATTACAACTCGACTTGTATTTAGCAAAACGGGAATTTTCCGAACCAGATTTAGACTTAGATTAAGAATAAAGGAGTCCGCATCCACTGCAGACTCCTTTTTTTACTGGATATGTAGAACCTCATTTTGGATGGACAAATGTAATGTTTGCCCTCCTAAGAACAATCCTCCAATCAAACGCTTCGCAATCTCGGTTTCGATGGAACGTTGAATAAAACGTTTTAACGGTCTAGCTCCAAAATCGGGATCATACGCTTCATGTAAGACCCAATCTAGGACCGCTTCAGAATAATCCAAATAGAGATGATTCTTTTCCAATCGGAGAGCAAGTTCATCGAGAAGCTTTTTAACAATCCTACGTTGAGTGGGTTTTGATAATGGTTGAAAGACAATGATTTCGTCGATTCGATTTAA
>CAZABW010000001.1:96017-105206 GCA_964483655.1 uncultured Candidatus Izemoplasmatales bacterium | reverse complement strand
GTTGAGTGGGTTTTGATAATGGTTGAAAGACAATGATTTCGTCGATTCGATTTAAGAATTCTGGTTTTAATCGACTACGTAATAATTGTAAAACTTGTTTTTCTCCTTGTTCGAAGTTGTTCATAAGTAGTTCAGAACCGAGATTCGAGGTCATAATAATAATCGTGTTCGTAAAATTCACTGTCCGTCCTTGGTTATCGGTCAAACGACCATCATCTAAGATTTGTAGTAAGATATTAAACACTTCTGGATGAGCTTTTTCAATTTCGTCGAACAAGACAATTGAATAGGGTTTTCTTCGAATCGCTTCTGTGAGTTGACCTCCTTCATCATAGCCAACATATCCTGGAGGAGCTCCGATTAAACGAGAAACGGAATGTTGTTCCATGTATTCACTCATGTCGATGCGAACGATATGACTATCAGAAGCAAAGAGTTGTTCTGCTAAGGATTTTGCGACTTCGGTTTTTCCAACGCCAGTGGGACCTAAGAAGAAGAACGAGCCAATCGGTCGTCTTTCATCTTGAATGCCAGCTCGTTGTCGTAAAATGGCATCGCTTAACCGATCAATCGCATCATTTTGCCCAATCACCCGTTGTTTGATGAAATCGCTGAGATGAAGAAGACGTTCTCGTTCGCCTTGAAGGAGTTTCGAAACAGGGATTTGGGTCCATTTTGAGACGACCTCAGCGATAGAGTCTTCTTTGACGACTTCACTAATCAGCTGATTGTTTGATGATTGATCCTGGTACTCTTGAATTTGTTTTTCGAGTTGGGGTATTTTACCATATTGTAGTTCAGCTGCTTTTTGATAATTGCCTTGGTTATAAGCTTGCTGAAGTTCAGTACGAAGTTTATCAAGATTCGCTTTCTGCTTCTTTAAGTCCGCTAAAGCCCGTTTTTCTTCATTCCACTGTTTGAGTAATTGGCTTTCTTCGTTTTTTAAAGTAGACAGTTCGTTAAGTAATTGATTAAGACGTTCTTTACTTAAGTTGTCCGTTTCTTTGGCTAAGGCCCTGCGTTCGATTTCTAGTTGGGTAATCCGTCTGGTGATGGTATCGAGTTCTGCGGGCATGGAATCAATTTCCATGCGCACAGAAGCACAAGCTTCGTCGATTAAGTCGATGGCTTTATCTGGTAGAAACCGATCGGTAATGTAGCGGTTCGATAAGGTTGCGGCGGCGATAATCGCTCCATCTTGGATTTGAACCCCATGATGAAGTTCAAATCGTTCTTTTAATCCTCTAAGAATGCTAATCGTATCTTCTACGCTTGGCTCATCGATTTGGACTTTTTGAAAACGACGTTCTAAAGCACTGTCTTTTTCGATGTATTTGCGATATTCATTGAGCGTTGTTGCACCAATACAGTGAAGTTCTCCTCGCGCTAGCATTGGTTTCAGCATATTTGATGCGTCCATTGCACCTTCGGTTCGTCCCGCTCCAACAATCATGTGGATTTCATCAACAAACAAAATAATATCGCCATTACTTTCCTTAATCTTCTTAAGTACGGCTTTGAGACGTTCTTCAAACTCCCCCCGATACTTCGCTCCCGCTAATAAAGCGGCGAGATCTAACTCGAATATCATTTTATTTTGGAGACTTAAAGGAACATCTTTATCAACGATTCTTCGAGCAAGTCCTTCTACAATCGCGGTTTTTCCGACTCCGGGTTCCCCAATTAATACGGGATTATTTTTTGTTTTACGACTAAGGATTTTGATCATCCGTCGAATTTCCTCTTCCCGGCCAATCACAGGATCGACTTTTCCTGATTGAACTTCTTGAATGACATTACGACCAAATTTTTCTAAGACGCTTGGATCGTTTTCGTAATTAGGCATTTCTTGATAGGACATAGTATCACCTCAAAGAATATCTTATCACATGTTGTTAGCACTGTCAATAGATGAGTGCTAATCGATAGTAAAAAGAAAAGGCGTTTCCGCCTAGAGGGATTCGTATAAGTTTTGAACGTGGCCAATTGCGGATACTTTCCGTAATTCTTGGATGATTTCGCCTTGTTCATTGAGGATAAACGTAGAACGTTCTACTCCCATAACCTTTTTCCCATACATATTCTTTTCTTTTAAGACTTGAAACGCATTCACTAGTAATTCTTCTGTGTCAGCTAGAAGCAATAAATCAAGACCTTCTTTTTCGATAAACGAGCAGTGACTTTTCACGCTGTCACGGCTGACACCGATAATCGTGTAACCTTTTGCTTCAAAACGTTCTTTATAAAGTGTAAAATCACGGGCTTCAATGGTACAGCCTTCTGTCATATCTTTGGGATAAAAGAATAAAATAACTTTCTTACCAGCAAAATTGCGAAGTGAATAAAATTGATTATCTTGTGCTTGAAGTGAAATATCTAAATAACTCATAATCATCATCCTTTCTTGTTATCTATTATACATTGTTAGGGAGGATACATCAACTAAGGTGCCCAATCGTTTCATTGACTTTTCAGCCCTTTTTGATATAATCAAAGGTAATGAAACCATTCCTTCTAAGGAGAATGAAATGATAAATCATAACGTGTTGTCTCCAGACTTACTCGTAATTGGAGCGGGACCTGGAGGGTATGTAGCGAGCATCCATGCAAGAAAAAAGGGATACCGAGTTGTTTTAGTAGAAAAGCAGTCCATTGGGGGTACTTGTTTGAATGTGGGTTGCATCCCTACGAAAGCCTTGATTCATGCGGCTGACCGTGTTCACGAAATCAAAACCGCAGACCAACTAGGTATTTCAGTTGGATCGGTTGAAATCAATTATCAAAAAATGGTTGAACAAAAAGATCGTATTGTTTCCCAACTTTCTTCAGGAATCTCATTCTTACTCCAAAAATTAGGGGTTGAAGTCATCACGGGAACGGCTACGTTTCAAAATGATCAACAAGTTCTTGTAACTACGAAAGAAGAAACTTTATTGTTTGAGCCCAAACAGATCATCCTCGCGACTGGTGCGAAAAGCAAGCATCTACCCATCTCTGGTTTGGATTTACCAAACGTTTTTGATTCTACATCGATTCTCGCTCAAAGTCATTTACCACTCTCACTATGTGTCATTGGTGGAGGTGTGATTGGCATGGAGTTTGCTTTTCTATTCGCCCGTCTTGGCGTAAGAGTTCAAGTGTTAGAGTTTTTACCTCAAATCTTACCATCGGTAGATAGAGAGGTCGTTTTAAGACTACATCGCTTTGCGAAGCAACTGGGAGTTCAAATTATCAACAATGCTCAAGTAAACGCAATCACAGCTGTACAAGGACAACTTCAAGTTGAATATGTGCATCAAGGGATCAACAAGAGTATTTCAAGTGAATGGGTGTTAGAAGCCGTTGGCAGAAGTCCCAACATCGATGGTCTTGGCTTAGAACATACTTCCATTCAGTATTCTAACAAGGGCATTCAAGCAAATGATCAAGGTCAAACGAATGTACCCTCGATTTATGCCATTGGTGATGTGGTCAACAAATGGCAACTTGCGCACACTGCAAGTCATCAAGGAGTGATTGCGGTGGACCATATGATGGGCATAACACATACCATCAATGACAAAGCAGTCCCATCGGTGGTTTTTACTACCCCAATGATTGCATCAGTGGGGTTAACAGAAGAACAAGCAAATAGTCAGCAAATCCCAATCCGTGTCTTAAAAACACCATATAGTGCTGCGGGTAAATCACTCGTAATGAATGCACAAAATGGATTTGTAAAACTAATCCTATCGACCCAAGATCAATCCGTCTTGGGGGCGACCATCATGGGGCATGATGCTGATCATTTGATTGCGAGTGTTACGCTTCAAATTCAAAATCGACTCCCGTTTCAATCGATTCAAAACACCATTTTTGCTCACCCAACCATGAGTGAAATCATCCATGAAGCGTACTTAGGAATTGATGGTCAAGCCATCCATTATTTGGAATAGAGGGATTCTTTGTGATTTATTTGGACTATAGTGCCACAACGCCAGTAGAAAAAGTTGTCTTGAATCGTTTTGTCGATACCAATGCACGTTTTTTTGCTAATTCCAATAGTAAGCATGCTCTAGGTCATCAAACCGAAAAACAAATTGAACGTGCTGTTCAAACAATTCAAACTGCTTTTCATTGTCCTCATCACAGGGTTATTTTTACCAGTGGCGCGACGGAAGCGAATAATCTCGCCATTCTTGGGTTAGCAAAAAAAGAATTGCAATCCCGAAAACATATTATCACAACGGCCTATGAACATTCATCCGTTACAGCGGCGATTCATCAACTCGCAACCGAAGGATTTGAAGTGGAATTGGTTTCTCTTTTACCCAATGGGACACTCGATTACGAAGAATTAAAAAGACTGCTTCGTAAAGATACCTTGCTGGTCAGTATTGCATCTGTGTTTAGTGAAATGGGACATGTTCAGGATCTTGCAAAGATCGCTGCTATCGTTCATGAAGTACCTGGAGTTTATTTCCATTCCGATGCAACACAAATGATTGGAAAGGAAGAAGCAGCCTTCCAAGAGGTTGATATTCTTTCTTACACGGCTCATAAGATTTACGGCTTAAAAGGAATCGGTGCTTTATTGGTAAAAGAAGGGATTGAATTAAAAAAACAAATCATCGGAGGCCATTCATTCCAAAAGGAACGAAGCGGAACCCCAGCCTTTCCGTTAATTGATTCGTTGGCCTTTTCTACAAAACGAGCGTTTGCAAATGTCTTAAAACGGCGTGAGTACGTCCAATCATTAGCTCTGTATTTGCAAACTCGATTGCTTGAAACATCTCGATTTTTACTTAATAATCCAGAAAACGCCATCCCCCATATCCTCAATGTCAGCATCCTTGGATTTTCCGCTTCAACCATCCAAGCCAAACTTTCAAAAAATCATATCTATGTTTCCACTCAAAGTGCTTGTCAAAAAGGTCAATCGAAATCGCTAGCGGTCGAACGGTTTACTCAAGATGAAGAACGAGCCAAATCCGCGATTCGAATCAGTATTTCCCATCTCACTACGAAATCAGAAATCGATCATTTTATAAAGGTGTTGAATCAATTATGAGTTTACAAATCCTATGGATTAGTGCGATTTGGTGCCCTAGTTGCTTAATCATGCAATCCCGCTATCAACCCTATCTCAATCACTGTGCTATCAAGGAAATCAAACGACTTGATTTTGATGATGACACAGAAGCCATAAAACCCTATCATATCGGGTCGATTTTACCTGTTTTTATCATTTTAGAAGATGGTGTCGAACGTCTTCGCATCATCGGTGAAAAATCGAAAAAAGAACTCCATGACATATTTCAAAAGGTAGGCTTATGAAACGAATCCGCATCTTGCTTTTGGTGCTCCTATGCATCAATCTCTTATTTACGTTCCAAGCTCCAAGAACAACTGCCGAAAACCCCGTTGTGATCCATTTTTTTTATGATAAAGTTTGTGCTCACTGTCAATTAGAAAAAACGGAATTAGAACGATTAGAGACCATTTACAGTAATGTAATCGTCCATTATTATGAAATCACGGATTATCCCGAAAATAATCAATTATATTTAGAAGTCAAAGCTGCATTTGATTTGCAAAGTGCAAACACTCCTTTTACAGTCATTGGTGGGGTAGCGTTAGTAGGATATAATCCGCAAGTGAAGAATCAAATCAGTCAGTTGATTACCCGTTATTCCAGACAAAGCCATACGGATGTCGTCCAAAAAGTGATTGATCAAATTCCCATCTTAGAAAGTGATTTTGACTCCATTTCTTTGATGCCAGGAGATACCGTGGTTTTACCGATCTTAGGAGAAGTTACCATCGACTCTTTAGGATTAACAGTAGCAGCAATAGTCATTGGAATTGTCGACGGTTTTAATCCGTGTGCCATGTGGGTTTTAATCTTTTTAATCACGATGTTGCTTCATGCAAAAGATCGAAAACGGATGTGGATTTTAGGGGTCACTTTCCTGTTCGCTTCTGCATTTGTCTATTTCTTATTCATGGTTGCCTGGTTACAAATCGCCGTAACTGTCGCAACCGTTCAATGGCTGAGAATCGGTATTGGTTTGCTCGCTTTGGGAATGGGCTCTTATAGCATCATCAAATTTATTCGTGAAAGTAAGAAAGCCGATGTCGGATGCGAAGTTACAACCACAACATCACGAAAACGAATCATCGATCGAATCAAGAAAGTGATTGCGACACAAAATCTCTTGCTCGCCATGCTTGGGATTATCTTATTGGCGTTTTCTGTCAATTTGATCGAGTTAGCTTGTTCCGCTGGACTTCCCCTCCTCTTTACTCAAATTTTAGCGTTTAATCAACTCACGAGTGCACAATACTATGGGTATATCCTTATTTATATTCTATTTTTCCTACTAGATGATTTAATTGTCTTTAGTATCGCGATGTTTTCCTTAAAAATCGCTGCTGTTTCCAATAAATACCAAAAGTTCTCCCATCTCATTGGCGGAGCAATCATGGTCTTAATGGCAATTCTACTAATCTTCTTTCCAAATCTATTAAGCTTTCAATTTTAACCAGCTGCGGCTGGTTTTTGTTTTAAAAACCTTTTCAGAGTCATCAAATCAGCGATTCCTTTATGCTTTGTTATAATAGAAATGGCTAAAAAAGAAGGTGAATGAAATGTCGCGAAAACAAGCAGAAACTATTTTGCATGATTACCGCACAAATCCGATCATGAAGAACCATTGTGCTTGTCTACTCCCGAGTAATAAAGATGTCAAGCAAGTGGTATTAACGACGAAGGAATTATTACTGCCTGGGTATTTTTCAACGAAAAACCGGAAAAACAAAGAAAATTATTGGGATACATTCATTTTGGTCAAGAAATTACGAAAACAATTATCGCGACAGATTGACCGCTCTATTCGTTATTTAAAAGACGAGCGTCAATCGAAAACTATTTCAAAGGAAGCTTATGGTTTGACAGATGCCTTTATTACAAGCATTCCCAATCTTCGAAATCTCCTACGTACTGATCTCGAAGCAGCGTTCACTGGGGATCCTGCGGCCTATAATCAAGATTTAATTGTTTTATCCTATCCAGGTTTTTACGCAACCCTAATCTACCGGGTTGCTCATCAATTAAGTCAATTAGGAGTTCCGATACTTCCCCGCATGATTAGTGAATTCGCTCATCGCGAAACAGGAATCGATATTGGACCCAATGCCCAAATCGGCAGTCACTTCTTTATCGATCATGGGAGTGGTGTTGTGATTGGCGATACATGTGTGATTGGGAATCATGTAAAACTTTATCAAGGGGTAACATTAGGCGCTCTATCCACCGCAAGAGGACGAGAGTTGAGCCATGTGAAGCGTCATCCGACGTTAGAAGATAATGTAACGATTTATGCGAATGCGACGATTTTAGGGGGAAATACCGTGATCGGACAACACTCGACGATTGGCGCGAATGTCTTCTTAATGAATAGTATCCCTGCTGCTTCGAAAGTTTCCATGAAGCATCCAGAAATCATCATACAAGCCAAAGAGGTGAAACCAATATGAATATACCAACAACGATTTTAGACTACGTTGGAAATACCCCTGTTGTTGAATTAAAAAACATCCAAACGAAATATCAACTTCAAAATCAAATCTATGCTAAACTCGAAATGTTTAATCCAATGAGCTCAGTCAAGGATCGCATTGCCAAGCATATGATTCTCGAAGCGATGAAACGCAATGAAATCAATCAAGATACTGTGATTATTGAACCAACAAGTGGAAATACTGGAATTGGATTAGCAATGGTCGCTTCATCTCTTGGACTATCTTGTATTTTGGTGATGTCAGAAGCCATGTCGATGGAACGTCGGAAGTTAATGAAAATGTTAGGTGCGAAACTGGTTTTAACAGAAGCAAAACTCGGGATGAAAGGTGCGATTGCGAAAGCAGAAATACTTAAAAAAGAAATTCCGAATAGTTTTATGCCTTATCAGTTTGGAAATCGTGATAATCCGCTCGTACATAAACTGACGACAGCTCAAGAACTACTTGAGGTGTTTGGTCCTTCGATTGATTATTTTATCTGTGGAGTAGGAACTGGTGGAACCATCTCCGGTGTCGGTTCTGTTTTGAAAGAACACAATCCACAAGTGAAAATCATTGCGGTGGAACCAAAAGCAAGCCCCATTTTATCAGGGGGACAACCAGGACCCCACGGGATTCAAGGGATTGGTGCGGGATTTGTTCCACAAACGTTAGACACGACAATCTATGATGAAGTCTTCCCTGTGGATTTGCCTGATGCGATTGAGAAAGCGAGAATGATTGCTAAAACAGAAGGCATCTTGATTGGGATCTCTGGTGGGGCAGCTTTGCATGCTACCATCGAGGTTGCCAAGCGAGTGGATTTACAAAACAAACGAATTGTAACGTTGTTTCCTGATACAGGTGAACGATACTTATCAACCGCATTATTTCCAGAACAAGACGAGTAACCCTCGTCTTTTTTCTATATTAGAAGTGTAACGCGTTACATATTCGTTATTATTAGCACTCATTAGTTGACACTGCTAACAAATGTGATATAATATAGTTGGCACTTAAGGATAGAGAGTGCTAAATATAATCAATTCTAAATATCATTAGGAGGTATTTTTATGAACTTTGTGGTCAAACGTAACAACCAAAACAATCTTTCTTTCATCGATGAATTCTTTGATGATTTCTTCCCTCGCGGTGCTTTCCAAAACAGAACATCGTCTTGCATGAGAACGGATATTCGTGAAGTAGAAAAAGGCTATGAATTAGATATCGATGTCCCTGGATTTGCTAAAGAAGACATCCTCATCTCCCTTGACAAAGGATATCTTACCATTGAAGCGAAGAAAGAATCGACCAAAGAGGAAACCAACAAACATTACTTACGTAGGGAACGAGTTGTAGGAAATGCGGCACGGAGTTTCTATGTGGGCGATCACATCCAAGAAACAGATATCAAGGCTTCTTACAATAACGGTATTCTAACCGTATCGATTCCAAAAGAAGGAACGAATCAAAAAGAAAAGAAAATGATTGCGATTGAGTAATCAAGAAGAAAGCGAGTGGAAACGCTCGCTTTTTTCTATGGATGGTTCAATCAGCAATCGAATCTATGGTATAATAAATTCAAGTTTAACGGGGAGGAATGTCATGAAATCTTGGATTCAAACATTGCTAGAATATACCGAATAT
>CAZABW010000001.1:89374-95917 GCA_964483655.1 uncultured Candidatus Izemoplasmatales bacterium | reverse complement strand
GGGGAGGAATGTCATGAAATCTTGGATTCAAACATTGCTAGAATATACCGAATATCATCTTTTTATCCTTCCCCAGTGGATCTATGACGAAGTAATAGCTGAAGCAAAAGAGAAGCAGATTATCTACCCATTTCAAATCAAAGCAGACTACGGATTCCAAGCAAAATGGGGCATGGATTACTATTTGTGGATGAAAGAACAAAACATCTCTCCTTACAGTGCTCAAGCGATGACACCGTTTTTGTGGTTGGCTCAAAACGAATCAACCACTTTAACAAAACGGTTTCCAGAATATGAGCGAATCCATACAAGTTTGAAAGAGCAACCCTGGTATCCTGCGATTCCCTTGATTGATCATAACAAAACAGCGTTAGTAGCAGATGCATCCGTTGATCTTGTTTTTCAATCCTTAGCACGCATCACATTCCCTGAAAGGGAAGCGACGCATCAGGCAGTTGTGATTCAATGTAAGGATGGGGATGAACAAATTCATGCGACGCTTCAACAGATTGCAAGACAACTAGATCAAGGGGTTTCTCCGGAATCGATTCAAATCGTCCATGCGAATTCAACCTTGTTTCATCGCTATCAATCCCTTGGGCATCTATACGGGATTTCTTTACATCATCAAACGCTTTCTTGGGCACAACACCCCATCGGCATAGCCATGGCCCAGCAAATTCAGGTAACATCTTCCAAAACAGCGTTATTAGAAATAGTGGAACGATATTCGATGAATCCTCTCACAAATGATATCAAAAGTCAGCTCGAGTCTTATCCAGAGGCTGTTTTTCAAGATTGCGAACTCTTGAGGTTTCTTATGGACCAGTGGAATGTTTTCACTCCTCCTCCGAAAGATGCTATCGTCTATACGAGTTCGATACCCATGAAGTCTTCATTGTTTTATCATGTCCAATTCGCTACAGAAGAGTCTTTCCCTTCCTCAAATCCTGATCCTATCCATTTGACTGAAGCAGAACGAATCCTTCTAGGGTTGCCTTCCATTGAAACACAGATTCATCAAGATACCCAAATCTTGAAAGAGTGGATTCAAAAGCATCCCCAAGCGATCTATTATGTTCCTGTATCCGTCAATGGGAGTACCAATCGTCCTTCCCGACTATTTCATGATCAAAATCATCAAATTAGTTCTTTCAAAAATACCTATCCAAGTCGCAAAAGCGCCACTCTCGATTATGCTTTTGCACGCTATCAAAAAACCGTCTTTCAACGAGAAGAGTCTAATTACTCCTTGTTTCATTCATTGTTTTCGTCTTCTTCACGAAACTACAATCCACAGTTTAAAGGGTTGCTTCCAAAGACAAATGAGCGATTACTCCCAAAACGGATTTCTCTTTCCGCGACATCGATTGAACTCTTCCATCATTGTCCTTTCCATTATTTTTTAAGTTATCGGCTAGGATTAGATCCAAGTGAAACTCATTTCGCAATCGATACTGGAGTCGCTGTCCATGATTATCTCCAACAAGTCTTTACGAAACCAAACCCCCTATTATCTGTCGAGTTTCGCTCGTTGTCTCATCGTAACGAAGCCTTTCAGCAATGGGCAAAAGAAGCGATTCAGCAACGACTAGAAGAGATTACGACGCATTTGAAAGAGCATCTTCAGGGAAGTCAGTTTCGGAATGAAGCATTCGAATATCGTATTCAAATGCCATTAGAAAGCCATTCTCGTTTTCAATTAGTAGGAACCATTGATCGTTTGATGACGCGGGATGACCAAAATCAAAAACAAGGTATCGTTTTGGACTATAAAACGGGATCTACAGGCTTTTCGAAAGCCGACTTTGATAAAGGAATTGACCTTCAATTAATTCTTTATGGGTACATAACGGAAAAAACCAACCCTAACCACATCAAGGTGGTTGGTTTTTTCCATCAGCCGATTGTCTTAGGAAAATATCCTCGTCTCGCTCAAAGGGATGGTCTTCGCCAAGTTTTACGGCTGGATGGGTTGGTATTCGAAGATGAACAAGTGGTGCGTGCCATCGATAACAGCGGTTTTCTGTGCGGGATTCAAATCAATGAAGATGGACGGTTCCGTGGAGGGAATGAAAAGCGCTATTTTACTACCTTTGAAAAAGAACAACTTTATCAAGATTTAGAGGATAAAGTCACAAATATGATTTATAAAATCAATCATGGAGACTATCTCATAAAACCGCTCCCATTAGAAAAGAATCAATCTATTTCGAAAAGTTGTGAGTATTGTCCCTACCAAAATATTTGTTATTTAGCTAATAAGCGTCCCCTTGTCGAATCAGAAGCCAATGACGATGGAAAGGAAGATATCGATGCCTAATTTTACTCCTTTTCAACGAAAAGCGATTGATTTTGAAGGCAAAAACATCCTAGTTTCTGCTGGTGCTGGGTCCGGTAAAACGGCTGTTTTAACCGAGCGTGTGATTCGGAAATTAGAAGCGGGGGTTTCCATTGATACCTTAGTCATTTTAACGTTTACAAATGCTGCTGCGATGGAGATGAAACATCGGATTCGTCAAGAAATAGAATCCAGACCAGCACTACATAGTCAACTCGTTCTCATCGATCAAGCTATGATTGGCACGTTTGATAGTTTTGCTAGACGGATTATTGAAGAACATCACGCTTCCCTTCATCGTCCTAGCCGTATCCAGCTCATCGATTCTTTAGAACTAAAGCGACTCAAAGATCAACTTCTCGAATCCTGCATCGATGAAGCCATAGCACAAGCATCAGAATCCAAACGAACAACCCTATTACGGTTGTTTGATCATGGAGATAGTTTATTAAAAGCAGGTGTCACGACATTATTTGAAGGTGTGGATAAACTTTTAGATCCGATTGGTTATCTTGATCAATATCACGACCAACAAGGATCGATGGAATCCATTCAGCACCAGTTTTCGTTCTTCTTGAACCATCTCAAACAACAAATACAATCCTTTGAACAAGCATTCCGCTCGTTTGAACATCTAGTGAAGCCCTACCACGACCCCAAACTAGATCGCTATTGTACAGGGGTTGAGCAAGTCGTTGAATCCCTTCTCCAGATGACAACTTATGAAGATTTTGTTGTTTTAACCGGTCCTTCCCTACCCATTTTACGTGGCGTGGATCGTGAAGTAAAAGCAATGATTGAACCTCGACTAGAAGCTCTCAAAGAACGATACAAGGATTTAAAAGCACTTTCGAAACGCCTGTTTTCAAGTAATCAAGAAGATGCTGTTTCGGCGGTGGTTCAGTCTCAAGAAACGATCCAATTTATTGTTAAAATCACGAAAGATTTTACACTTCAATACCAACAAACTTTGAAAGAACGACGATTGGATACCTTTCAAACCTTGTTTCGTGATGTCTTGCGTCTATTCCGTGAACATCCAATCATACAACAACAATACCAACAACGCTATCAAGAAATCATGGTAGATGAATACCAAGATACCAATGACTTTCAAGAATGGTTTTTATCGTATATCTCAAACAACAACGTCTTTTTTGTTGGGGATGTCAAACAATCGATCTACGGATTTCGGAATGCTAATCCCAACCACTTCATTCAAAAGACGAAAGATTATCAGATAACGAAAAGGGGTGAAGTGGTATTTTTACCGGATAATTTCCGAAGTCGCAAAGAAATCATCTCTGGAATAAACTCCTTTTTCTCCCAACTAATGAGTGAGGACTTAGGAGGCGTGGATTATCAGGCTGGGCATGCCCTTGCTTATGGACAAAAAGGCTATGAAGAAAAAGACCACGCCAACGGTAATTATGGCATTCAAGTCCTCGATTATTCCTTCCAATCGGAATCCAGCAGTCGCGCTTATCAAGAAGGAGAATGGATTGCAAGTGATATTCATGCGAAAGTATCTGCTAAGATCTCTGTTTTTCATAAAGGAGTTTTTCGAGACGTTCAGTATCGTGATTTTGCCATTATTGTTGATCGGAAAACGGACTTTTTTGAATACTTAAAAGCCTTAAACGATCAAGGAATTCCTGTGAATATGATTGCAGATGAATCCTTTCGGGCTCAAGCAGAAATACAAACAGCAACCAATGCCCTCAAGTTATATCGTTGTTTCATACAAGAGGATTTTTCGAGCGCATTCTTCCAACGCGCACTCTATGGGTTTGCTCGTTCCTATGTTTGTCAATTGCCAGATGATGATATTGTCAACTTTCTGTTAGATTTAAGAACAAGTGCTGATCAAAAAGGATTCTTTGCGTCTCACCCGACATTCCAATTGATTTATGATCCGTTCGCTTTGTTTGTCACATTTCAATCTCTACTTTCTCTCGATCAAATCCTTTCAAAAATCTATCAAGCGTTTGACTTTATCGAACGCTGTTGCGATTTAGAAGACCCCCACTCAGCCGTGGAAAAACTCTTATTCCTTTTAGAAAAAATCCAGTCCATGCAACAATTTGGATTAGAAGAGGCCATTGCTTATGTCGAAGCGATGGAACAAAAAACAGAGCTTGACATCGAATATCAAAAACCGTTGGATTTTGAATTAGATGCGGTATTGTTGCTAACCATGCACAAATCCAAGGGATTGGAGTTTCCCATTTGTTATTATCCTGGCTTAACCAAACAATTCCATTCCCCAGAATCAAAAGCTTTCTTTTTGTTCGAACCGAGTCTCGGTCTTATCGCCAAAGCCTTTGAAAACGGCTACTATGATACGTTCCAACGTTTGTTATACACTCAAAAACTAAAGCAAAATGAATGTTCAGAACGACTGAGATTACTCTATGTAGCGCTAACAAGAGCAAAGGAACAAGCGATTTTACTTCATGATTTATCTCAAGAAGACATCGATGAAACAACGGAATTTACCATCCCTTCTGTGGAAGAGCTCCTTCGTGCCCGAAGTTTTATGCAACTGATGAAACGATCTCCTGATTTTCATATTTGGCCACGATTAACCCTAAAAAAGGCTCCTGCCATGGTTTCAAAAAAGCAAGAACCGAACCATCCCACCCCACCCCCGCTTTTTGAGCGGGACGCACGGGACTCAGACAAACCTAAGGATGTTATTCAGAAATTAGAAACAGAGCCAAAGTCTCTTCCTCTATATCAAAAACAAGGCATTCGTCTTCATCAATTACTCGAACGAACAGAGATTCAAACGAAACGCTTACCAAATATCAATATGACTTCATGGGAACTTTCGATTTTGCAAAACTTCCTCGACGCTCCATGGTTAGAAATACCCAACATTACTCGTGTCTATCATGAATATGCTCTTCTTGATCAAGAAGAAAACATTGCCATCATTGACTGCTTGATTGAGTACCCTAATTCTTATCTTGTCATTGATTTCAAAACCAGGAACATTGTCTCACAAGATTATCAAGAACAAGTCAAACGCTATATGCAAGCGCTCCAATCCTTAACGAATAAACCAATTCGAGGGGTCTTATACTCCTTAATCGAGGGGGAAACAGAATGGATTATGTTCACTTAGTACCACAGCCTAAATCGATTCATGTTCAATCTTCTTGGGGGATGCTATCTCATCCATTTAGCGTCACCAATCAAGCGTACCATCCGGATGAAATCGACTTGCTCAATCGTCTAAGCCGTTCCAAATGGATTGTTTCAGATGATCCATTTCTGATCATGCGTTTTACAGATTCCCTTCCGAAAGAAGGATTTAAAATTCAAACTCTTTCCAATCGCCTCATTCTTGAATACTCGGACATGAATGGTCGTCGGTATGGGCTTGATACCTTATCTCAGCTCATCGATTACGAACATATGAGTTATCCTATTTGCGAAATCAAAGATTGGCCATCGATCCCGATTCGGGGCTATATGCTCGATATTTCACGAAATAAAATACCATTACTATCTACTTTGAAAGAAGTCATTGACCAATGTCGTAAACTCCGTTTGAATCACCTCGAACTCTATGTCGAAGGAAAATCGTTCGAAATTCAATCCCTCAAGGAACACTTTCAGGAAGAACCTCTTTTGTTAGCCGAGTTTCTAGAATTAGAAATATATGCCAAACAACGGGGGATTGATCTTGTTGGGAACATGAATACCTTTGGTCATATGACCGATTGGTTAGCTGATCAAACATTTTCCTCACTTGCCGAGTGTCCCGATGGGTTTGTTCAATGGGGGTTTCCTTTTCCCCCATCAACATTGAATCCACTCCATCCCCAATCTCATGCTTTTGTTCAACAATTGCTTGAAGGATTGTTACCTCATTCTACAAGTGGATATTTCAATATTAATGGCGATGAACCGTTTGAATTAGGCCGAGGACATTCGAAAATAGCGTGTGAACAGCATGGCAGGGGTCATGTCTATGCAACGTTCATGAATCCCATCATTGATACCGTTCATCAAGCAAAGAAACGTCCGATGATGTGGGCAGATGTTGTTTTTGAACATCCTGATCAGGTAGATTCTTTCCATGATGTTCGTTTTGTCGATTGGGGATATGAACATCATCATCCTTTCGACGAACGTGCCGCCTTCTTACAATCGAAGCAGAAATCTTTCTTTCTCGCTCCGGGAACCTCCTC
>CAZABW010000001.1:71316-89274 GCA_964483655.1 uncultured Candidatus Izemoplasmatales bacterium | reverse complement strand
TTAGTTGAGTTCGAACGAATCTATGTTCCGAATGGAACTGTTCTTTTCCGCAGTTTTCAATTTGTCGACCCCGATGCGAGTCATCCTATTCCATTACGTAAAGCCCTATGGAAACAAGAAGTCAGTAAGACTCCTTTATCCCCACAAAGTCAAAAACAACTGGAAGAGGCTCTATTGGATCTTGAAAAGCAAGTGTTGTCTCTTGAATGGGAAACCCCTCAACTTCTTTTACTCAAAGAAGAAACCTTGCAATCCATCCGGTTACTTCAAATCGCTCTCTTATCTCATATGTATCTTGTGAATCATCAAAGCAAAGAAGCCATCCCACCAATTTTAAAAAAAATCGACGAATCGATTCAAATGCATCGGATGTGTTGGTTGAAACGGAACAAATCATCGAATCTCGAAAAAACATTATCAAGATTGAACGGACTCCACGCAATATTATCCAATGACCTATGATATAATGAGTTTTAGGGGGTGAAGGTATGGACAATCAAGCATTACTCAAAGAAGCATTGCAACTCATGGAACTACGACACTTTGATCAAGCATTGCCTTTATTAAAAAAATTAGCAAAGAAAAACCAAGTCGATAGCCTCTATCATCTAGGTTATTTAGCCTTTCATGGGTATGCGATGGAGAAAAACCCAAAACTCGCTTTTGAATCGCTACAAAAGGCAGCCTTAGAGCTCCATGTCAAAGCAATGTATTATCTGGGTCGTTGTTATGAACAAGGGTTTGGAGTCGAACAAAACTATGAGAAAGCCATGGAGTACTACACAGCAGCAGGTACAAAAGGGTATGATGATGCAATTTTACGAGCTGCATTCATCCATGATCAGGGGTATCTAGGTAACCGAAAACGTCAAGTTGCCTTACAAATGTATGTTGAACTTTCTAAGAAAAACCATCCTTACGCAACCTACCAAATCGGCATGGCATATCTTCATGGAGATGGGGTTCAAAAAAGTGCGGAGAACGCTTATTCTTGGTTAAATAAAGCCCTCTCTCTTGGTAGTGTTGATGCCATGAACCAGTTTCGGGTGTTAGGAACTAAAAGTAAAGACGACCATCGTAGTAAAGAAGATGTCTTTGTTATAGGCAAAAACTATTATGAAGAAGAGGATTATCTCGCTGCCATGGTGTATCTAGAAATTGCTAGTCAAGAAGGAATCATTGAAGCTTATCTCCTTTTAGCTCGTGCTCTTTTGAAAGCTAAAAAAGACCTATCCAAAGCCTTTGAATACTTCTTAAAAGCCGCCAATCATAACCACAGCGAGGCAATGATGGAAGTAGCCCATGCCTATGAAGCAGGATTAGGAGTTCCTTCCAGTGCCTTACAAGCTGCCTTTTGGTTGGAGAAAGCATTGAAAGAAGCGCATCCACGAGCACAAGCGGAACTTCGTCAATTAAGGGGGTATTAACATGGCAGAATATACACCCAAACAACTCAATGATTTAGGTGAAGCCTATTTCACAGGGGTGGGAAAAACCCAGAATAAAGAAATGGCATATACCTATTTTAAACAAGCTGCAGATTTAGATAATCCGATAGGACATCACAATATTGGCCGTTATTTCCTCGATAAAGGGGATTATAAAAGTGCTCTGGACGCTTTTACAAAAGCAAAAAGTTATCGTTATATTCCTAGTTATCTAGCCATCGCAATGATGTATAAAGAGGGAACAGGTTTCAAGAAGAATAAGAAAAAAGCATTCAAAATATATGAAGAAGCCGCTCAAAATCAAGATGTTGATAGTTATCTTGCTTTGGCATCTTGTTATGAAACCGGGTATGGGACCAAAAAATCAATCGAAAAAGCGAAAGTCTACTATCAAAAGGCTGTCGACTTAAACCATCCCTTTGCAATGTATAAACTAGCAACGTTCTATGAACAAGATCTCAAAGATAAAACCAAACAAGATCAAGCCTTTGAACTTTATGAAAAAGCAAGTCAACAAGGCGAAGTTCATTCCTTAAAACGTTTAATTGCGATCTATGACAAAGGTTCGATTCCACTCCTAAAAAAGAAATCCCAACATTATCGTCAAGAGATGGTGTTTTATTACACCGAACTCTTAGCCAAACAAGAAGATCTTAATGCTTTAATCACAGTTGCCAACCGCTATTTTGAAGGTTCACAAATAACCCCCAAAAACTATGAAAAAGCGTATCAATATTATTCTCTACTTGCTAAGCAAAATCATGAAATTGGTTATTTTGGCTTAGGCTGCCTGTACCTCTACGGATTTGGAGTGAAACCTAACCTCGAACGATCGAAAGAGTGCTTTGAACGGGCTCAACTAAAGGGTCACATTTTAGCGATGACTCGATTAGGAGATTACTATCGTCTCACTGCGAAACAAACGAGTGATTATGAAATGGCAAAAGACTGGTATTTGAAAGCAGCGAAAAGTAATGAACCAGAAGCTTTAATCAACTTAGGACTCCTTCATTATCGTCAACAAATTGATCAAAGTAATTCGACATTAGCCTTGCAATACTTTGAAACAGCCCTCAAGAAAGGTGCCCTCACTGCTCATTATTGGCTAGGGGTTTTATACCAAAAAGGTGAGGGTGTAGCGAAAAATAGTGAACTAGCGAAAAAGCACTTTGAAAAAGCGATTCAAGCAGGAAATGTTGGGGCTAAGTATAAGCTAGCAACCATGTTACTCGAATGGAGTGAACAACCAAAACTAAAAGCGAAAGCAAAAATGGTGATGTTACAATCCATGCATGAGTACTTTCTAGCCTATGCCATTGATCCCCAAAGCAATCCCGCCAATCAAATGACAGCGATGACAGAGTTGGCGAGAAACTTTGAACAAGGCAGAGGAACCGAACTCAATTTCCGAGCTGCACGATATTGGTATGAATTTGCAAGTATGAAAGGCGACGGGAACGCCATGGTTTGGATGTATCAAACACTCAAAACCAAAGAAGCGAGTGTAGCTTGGGATTGGCTCAAAAAAGCTTCTGAAAAAGAAGATGCACCGGAAGCTTCCTATCAAATGGGACTCGTCTATCAGTATGGGTTTCAACCCTTTGTTTCCGTGGATTTGAAGCAAGCAAAAAAGTGGTTTGAGCAAGCAGCGAAAAAGCAACATCCCCAAGCGATTGCAACCCTGTTAATCCTATAAAACCAAGCGAGGAACTTCCCTCGCTTTTTTTCAAGGCGTTTTCAGTCAAAGCCTTGAAAAGGAAAAATGAATACGATACAATGATGGATAGGAAACGGAGGAGAATTCATGTTATTAGCAGTAGATCAAGTGAAAGAAGCCTGGTGGTTGTATCTTATGGGACTTGGAGTCGCCCTTTTTATTATCAGCGGGTCATTGTATTTTGCTTTTTCAGCGTATAAGAAAAGCAAAGAATTGGGTATGGACCGCGCGATGATTAAACGGACGGTCATTAGTTCGATTACCTTCTCGATATTACCTTCTATTGGCATCTTTATCGGCGTAATCACTATGGCTGGATTATTAGGAATTCCGCTTCCTTGGATTCGTTTATCCGTTATTGGGGCATTGCATTATGAGTTAATGGCCGCAAGCGTCGCAGCGGAAGGGATTACCCTGATGACATTAACAACTCAAGACTTTGTGACGATTGCATTTGTGATGACGATTTCGATTTTATGGGGTCCGATTTTCGCTTTGATATTCTTCAAGAAGTATCAAACGAAAGTGATTGATCGCGCCACCACATCGAAACAAGGGGGCTTTGGCAAGGTTTTATTCGATGCGTTCTTCATCGGGTTAATCTTGGCTTTCTTCGGCGATGCGTTTTCGAAGATTTTTCAATACAGTGTTCGAATTGTAGAAAACGGAGTGTATCTCGTAGACTCATTGGGAGAACCAATCTATCAAGATTTAAAAACGATTGTACCCGTGATTGTCTTCTTCGTTGCATTCCTTGCGAATGCGGGGTTTGAGTTTCTTAGTAAAAAGTTCAAGTGGCGGTGGTTGGAAAACTTCCAATTAGCATTATCGATGATCATTGCAATGGTCGTCGCTGTATTATTTGGGCTAGGAGGAATCTACTAATGAATCGTACGTATAATGATCTTATGCATCGAATGGGTCGGATTTTTACGATGATTGGGTTAATCATTTTATTGGGAATTCCCGTTTTAATCAGTTTATTTTCTGGTGTAGCACCGAATTATTCGATGATGTTACAAGGTATCTTAGCTTTATCGATTCTGTATTTACCTGGTGGAATCGTTGAAGTAACCACGTATTCTCCCGTACTGGGAACCAGCGCGACCTATTTAGCTTTCATTACGGGAAATCTAGCCAATTTAAAAATTCCTTGCGTGTTAAATGCCAGAACCTTAGCAAAAACAGAAATTGGGACAGAAGCAAACGAAGTGATATCTACTTTGGCTGTCGCATTTAGTTCGATTACGACCATTGTTATTATGGCCATTGGTGTTTTATTACTCGCTCCATTGCGTCCCATCTTAACCAATGAAGTTCTAGCACCTGCTTTTAACTGGGTGGTTCCAGCTTTGTTTGGAGCTCTCGGGTATCAATATTTTAAAAAGAACCCAAAGATTATCCTTGCTCCTTTGGTGTTCATCGTTATCCTTGCCATTGTATCGCCTTCTTTCATTCAAAGAAATCTTCCGATTGTGATTGTTTTAAGTGCGATTGTGGCGGTATTATGGGCGAAATTGCTACATGGGAAGAACTATATTTAGGAGGTTCCTATGGAATATGTTTGGTATGGTCTCATCGTGCTTATTGGAGTGGTTGCGCTCTTGCTTACCATCGCCTCCATTCGAGCAGTATGGTTAGAAGTATCTCCAGTAAAAGTCGAAGTTCCTTCTATTGATCCTCATCAACGGGATCTGTACGGCTTACGGCTAGCAAAACTATTACAAGAAAAGACGTTAAGCCATCGGGAAGGACAAAGCATTGAACCCTTTTTGCGCCTTCAAAGTCATCTGAAAGAATTTTTTCCTACTTTGTTTCGTCAAGTGGAAGAACAGGTCTTTCCAAGTGGCGCTTTTGTATGGAAATGGAAAGGGATTGACCCGGTAGCGAAACCTTTGGTGATTATGGCTCACCAAGACGTTGTCCCTGCAGAAGAATCTGGATGGAGTTATCCCCCGTTTGGTGGCGTGATTGAACATCATACGCTCTATGGACGAGGAGCGATGGATACTAAGAATACCTTGTTTGCCTTCTTACAAGCGGCAGAAGAGCTTGCGGAAAGTGGCTTCCAACCCGAGGTAACCATTTATTTTTGTTCATCGACCGATGAAGAAATTTCTGGTGGTGGGGCGAAGACAACCGTGGAATGGTTAAAAGCACAAAATATTGAACCTGCGATTGTTTTAGATGAAGGGGGCGCTGTTATTTCTCAAGCACTACCTACCGCTTGCAAACCGCTCGCTCTCATTGGGATTTTAGAAAAAGGATATGTCAACTTCCGGGTGGTTGCACGCTCAGCTGGGGGACATGCGAGCATGCCTAAAAAAAACTCTCCGCTCGCGAGACTTGCAAAATTTATGGTTGCGATTGAAAAGAAGTATCCTTTAAAAACGCAAATGATGCCAGAGGTTCAAAAACTATTTGAAACCGCAGCTCCTTCCATGAGTTTCTTATATCGGTTCTTGTTTGGGAACATGTGGTTATTTAAAGGATTGCTTACCCGATTGCTTCCAAAAATCAATCCCTATGGTAGAGCATTGTTATCTACCACCATAGCCTTTACCATGATCAAGGGGAGTGAAGCCGAAAATGTAATTCCGAGTGAAGCGGTTTTAACATGTAATGTTCGTACGCATCCCAATCAAGGAATCGACTCAACCAAAAAAGCTTTGGATCGAATTGCCAAAAAATACCAATTAGAATTGTGTGTTGATGAAGGGCGCGATGCTTCCATGAAAACCAATACAGGACATCCTGGCTATCAATACTTATCCTCCATTATTCAAAAACAATATCCAGACGCACTCGTGAGCCCCTATATCATGTTAGGGGGAACCGATTCGCGAGAATACTGTGCAATCTCTGATTGCGTATTGCGCTTTTCGCCGATGCGAACAACCAATGAAGAGTTAAAGAAGATTCATGGGATTGATGAATCGATTAATCTGAATGAACTCGCACAAACCGTTTTATTCTTTAAGACTTACATCCAAGAATATCACCCCTAGGAGGCCACTATGATTTACCCTACACGAGACTTCGAAAAAGCCTCATGCCGCGATGCGGCGATTGATAAAGTTGAATTAATCAATTTATTCGATGTCATTGAAGAAAAACAATATAATATCCACTCGATGGTGCTTTTACGTGATGGAGCGAAGATTTTTGATGTTTATGCGGATAGTTTCGGACCAAATACGAGAGAAGAAATCTATTCCATTTCGAAATCGTTCACCTCGATTGCCATTGGGATCTGTCAAGACCTGGGGTATCTTACCTTGGATCAAAGCGCATATTCATTCTTCCGTGATCAAGTGAAACATCCAATCGATGGCGCACAACAGATTACGATTAGACATTTATTAACCATGACTGTGGGTCATTCAAAAGATTATTTATTTGAAGCGAATCCAAAACAATCGCTCATCGAAACCTTTTTTTCCTTGCCACTTGAACATGAAGTGGGTACTTATTTTGTTTATAATAACTTTGCTACTTATATGTTGTCCGCGATTGTATCACGAGTTACTGGAAAAACTTTAAATGATTTTCTCGATGAAGTCTTATACCACAAGATTGGGATTGTCAAACCAATATGGAAAGAATATCAAGGCATCTCGATTGGGGCATATGGATTGGCTCTCGGTGCATTGGATTTAGCTCGATTTGGTCATCTATTATTATCGGAAGGAACGTGGAAAGGCGAGCAAATTGTATCCCGTGCTTACATCCGCGAAGCAACAGCAAACCACATCTCAACATCTCACGTGGAGAACCCCAAGGATCGTTATGGTTATGGTTATCAATTTTGGATGAATGACTTTCAAGATTATCGTGCAGCCGGTCTCTATAAGCAATACATTGTTATTAACAAGGAGTTCAATTGTGTCTTTGTTGTTCAAGCTTATGAAGATCGAGAACTTTTAGATTTATTTACTACCCATATCCTCGGAGGTTTTATGAAAGGATGGCAATATACCTATCATTCCTTACGAGATGTTTTATATCGCTTTCATATCCAATCAAAACCACGAATTGAAACTGAAAAACAAAATCGAACAGAAGGGCAATAGCCCTTTTTGTTTTCGGCATCTTTCATAGACAAATAACGGCTTTTTTGGTATAATACATGGAGTAAAAGAAATCGAGGAAACCGATCTATGCTTTTCTATAAAATTCGCAAAACCCCCTATCGGTATACAAAACCTCCGCATAGTCTGGGCTTCATTTTTTATGAAATCCAGCTTTTTTTGGTTTTCATCCTCAGTACCATTAAACATCTAGAAGCCGCACATGACGCGGTATTCCACTTTCATTCGATTGATTTCGTCCCATTGGGAGTGACAAAAAGACAACCGTTGGAGGCAATTTATGCAAATTGGTCAATTTAATCGACTTCGTGTCTTACGCGAATCAGACATTGCTTATGTTCTAACGGATGGGACCCAAGAAGTCTTTCTCCATAAAAAGGAAGCCATGAGACCTTATACGAATCACGAAGAGATCGATGTCTTTTTGTATGTGGATAACATTGGTCGAATCACCGCTTCCACAAAACAGCCACTCGCAACCATCGACCATCCAGGATGGTTACAAGTTGTTAGTATTCAACATCAATATGGAGCGTTTTTACATTATGGAATGGTCAAAGATGGGCTTCTGTCGAAAGACGACCTCCCGCTTCAAATTGAAAAATGGCCCCATGTGAATGATTGGATTTTTTGTCAGTTAAAAGAAAAGAAAAATCATTTATTTGTCAAACAAGTCGCACGTAAAATGGTACGTGAAACACTACAACCCCAAACAACACTCGCGGTAAAAACCACGGTTGAAGCAATTGTTTGTTATTTTTTGAGCGATGGACTTGTTTTATTCACGAAAGAAGGCCATGAACTATTTGTTCACTATAATCAAACCCGAAAAGACTACCGCTTAGGCGAAACCGTCGAAGCACGGATTTTATCGGTGCATGACAATCATGAATATGTCGCATCCCTTATCGGTCAAAAGGAAACGATGTTTGATGTCGACAGTCAACGAATCTTAGAATATCTACAGCATCACAATGGGCAAATGCGATTTACCGATCGTTCCAGCCCTGAAGACATTCAAGCCGCCTTTCGGATGAGCAAAGGAGCTTTTAAGCGAGCGTTAGGAACGCTTTATAAAGCTGGCTTGATTCTTCTAAATGAAGAAACAACCCAATTAAAAACGTAAAGGAGTGAAATATCATGGGAAGAGCTCATGAAGTACGGAAAGTAGCAATGCTCAAAACGAGCTTAATGAAATCAAAAATCTATTCCCGATTTGGGAAAGAGATTTATATGGCAGCGAAAACAGGTGGTCCAGATATTGATACCAACCTATCCCTAAAAAAGATTATTGAAAAAGCAAAAGCAGCACAAGTACCTAGTGATGTCATTAAACGGAACATCGATAAAGCTAAAGGCGGCGGTGGGGAAGATTATTTTCCTGTTCGATATGAAGGATTCGGACCCGGTGGTTCGACGATTATCGTGGAAGCGATGACAGATAATGTCAATCGGACCTTTGGCGAAGTACGTTCTTGTTTTACAAAAACCGGAGGAAAACTTGGCGTCGCAGGTAGTGTCATTCACGGTTATCGTTATGTTAGTTTGTTTGTATTTAGTGGAATTTCAGAAGATGAAACCTTAGAAGCTCTCATCGGGGCAGAAGTCGAAGTCGAAGACCTTCAAAGTGATGAGGATGTCATCACCGTCATTGCTTCCTCCACGCAACTTGATTTAATCAAGGAAACTCTACTTGGAGTCAATCCAGAGATTGAGATTTTTGAAGAAAAAGTCACCTATTTGCCCAATGAAACCGTCCAGTTAGACGAAGATGATTACCCTAAGTTTCAACGCTTTATTCAAATGACCGATGAGTTGGATGATGTCCAAGAAGTCTTTCATAATATTCAAAACATCGCCGAGGAAAGCGAGTAGAAAAGAGCAGGAATCCTGCTTTTTTTACTTCTTCTAGAGACATGATTTGAAGAAAACATGATATAATTATATAGAGGTGACTTTATGAATCTGCCAAATCGATTAACCCTACTCCGCATCTTTTTTATTCCCGTGATGATTTTGTTATATCTTTTTTTTCGTCAAGATCACGACTGGTTATTTCCTGTTCTAGGGGTGTTGTTTTTGATTGCATCCTTTACCGATTTCTTGGACGGATATTTAGCCAGAAAGTATAACCTAGTCACCACATTTGGAAAGTTTATCGATCCTCTTGCAGATAAATTGCTTGTCATTAGTAGCCTCTTACTACTAAGTGACTATACGATTCGGTTCGGTGGATTACAAATGCCAGTTTGGGTTGTCATCCTCGTGGTAGCGCGAGAGTTAATTGTAACATCGATTCGTCTCGTTGCTGTTTCTGAAGGTCGCGTGATCGCTGCATCCAACTTAGGAAAAGCGAAAACCTTTGTGACGATGATTACCATCCTGTACTATTTTTTCCTCATTCCTTACCAAGGACAAGTGATTGTCATAATTGGATATATCCTCGTTGGAATCTTCACTGTCCTGACGATTTATTCTGGCTTCGATTATTTTTGGGCGAATCGTCAATCGATTTTAAAAACAAAATAAAGAATCTATTCGGTTCTAACGTACTATGTATATGAATATTGGAGGCTACTATGATAGATGAAAAACGACGTAAAAGTTTAGAAGCAGCAATGAAAGAAATCGAAAAAGAATACGGCAAAGGCGCAGTCATGATTTTAGGGGAAGCTGAAATGAATCGAGCAATCGAATCGATTTCCTCTGGATCGATTGCTTTAGACGCAGCACTTGGGGTAGGTGGATATCCCAAGGGAAGAATTATTGAAATCTTTGGACCTGAATCTTCAGGAAAAACCACATTCGCACTTCATGCCATCGCTGAAGTACAAAAGTTGGGCGGATACGCAGCTTTTATTGACGCAGAGCACGCTCTAGATCCGATTTATGCGAAAGCCCTAGGGGTCGATGTCGACTCGTTGATTTTATCGCAACCCGATACTGGCGAACAAGGACTTGAAATCGCAGAAGCTTTAATCCGGAGTGGAGCGGTTGATATCATCGTTATTGATTCCGTGGCAGCTTTGGTTCCTGAAGCAGAAATCCGCGGAGAAATGGGGGATTCGCATGTGGGATTACAAGCTAGACTCATGTCCCAAGCGATGCGAAAACTTTCTGGTGTGTTATCGAAATCCAATTGTATTGCGATCTTTATCAATCAAATTCGTGAAAAAGTCGGCGTCATGTTTGGAAACCCCGAAACCACCCCGGGAGGTCGTGCGTTGAAGTTTTATGCCTCTGTTCGATTAGAAATCCGCCGTGGAGAACAAATCAAAGAAGGTACGGATATCGTTGGAAATCAAGCGAAAGTTAAAGTCGTCAAGAATAAAGTAGCAAGTCCTTTTAAAACTTGTGAAATCGACATTGTATTTGGAAAAGGCATCTCTCACAGCGGCGAAGTCTTAGATTTAGCTGTGAATTTAGAGTTTATTAAGAAAAGTGGTGCATGGTTCTCTTATCAAGATCAAAAAATTGGTCAAGGACGAGAAAATGCGCGGAAATATTTAGAGGAAAACCCTGGGATTCTCAAAGAACTAGAAGGGCTTGTCCGAACGCAACTACTAGTGAAATAAGAAGTCATCGACTTCTTTTTCTTTTTCAAAAAAGCCAATCAGTTAAAGAAATAATTTTTGACTATGAGGGCACTTTACGGTATAATAGATTTGTACATTTGACTATACGACGGAGTTTGATTGTGGGAATCAACTCTTCTGTAGATACATTTTTACAACTACATAAACGGAGGTAATGAAATGGATCCATTAATCATCATTATTTCCAGTTTGCTCGCCCTCGCCATTGGCGGTCTTGTTGGGTTTATGTTGCGGGCAATCCTTGTTGAAAAAGGATTCCAAGCAACCAAGCAAAAAGCCCAATCCATCCTCGATGAAGCAACCATTCAAGCAGAAAAAACTAAAAAAGAAAGACTCGTTGAAGCTAGACAAGAAATTCATAATCTAAATTTAGAAAACGATAAAATCATAAAGGAGAAAAAGGCGCTCGTCGCCGACCAAGAACACAAACTCAACCAACGGGAAGAGTTAATTGAACGTCGCCTTGCTAATATTGATAAACGTGAACTGAATTTGGATCGTAAAGAAGAAGCTCTTGACGATAAAAAACGCTTGCTTGAAGAGAAGAACAGCAAATTGGACAGTATCATCGATCAACAAAATTCAAAATTGCTTGAAATCGCTAATTTTAGCGAAGAACAAGCCAGACAAGTCATCTTACAAAGAGTGGAAAGTGAGATGGCAAACGAACTTGCATTGTTCGTTCGGGAAGCCGAAGAAAATGCCAAAGCAGACGCGAATAAAATCGCAAAGAATATTATTGTCAATGCCATTCAAAAATTGGCTCAAGATGTTACAACGGAAAGCACAGTATCGGTTGTCACCTTGCCTAATGATGAAATGAAAGGCCGTATCATCGGCCGTGAAGGACGGAATATCCGTACCATCGAAGCATTAACTGGTGTCGATTTAATCGTCGATGATACCCCAGAAGCCGTCGTATTAAGTGGATTTGACCCTGTTCGTCGCGAAATCGCGAAACGGGCGATAGAAACCCTCATTTCTGATGGTCGTATCCATCCGGCTCGGATTGAAGAAATCGTAGAGAAGACCCGTGTCGAGATTGATCAATTCATTCGCGATAAAGGGGACCAAGCCATCTTTGAAACAGGCGTAGGAAAAATGCACCCTGATTTAGTGAAACTATTGGGGCGGATGCATTTCCGTACCTCTTATGGACAAAACGCTCTTCGTCACTCGATTGAAACAGCATTCCTCGCTGGAAAACTCGCCGTTCAATTAGGAGAAAACGAAGTCATCGCAAAACGGGCTGGATTACTCCATGATATCGGGAAAGCTGTCGACCACGAAATGGAAGGATCCCATGTCGATATTGGGATTCAACTCGCCAATAAATATCGCGAGCACGCTGCTGTTGTTGATGCAATTTCCAGTCATCATGGCGATACCGAAGCCACCTCTGTGATTGGGGTCTTGGTTGCTGTCGCTGATGCCTTATCTGCCGCAAGACCAGGAGCTCGCAGTGAATCCTTAGAAAACTATATCAAACGTTTGACTCAATTAGAAGAAATTTCAAAAGGGGTCAATGGGGTCGATCAAGCCTTTGCCATTCAAGCGGGTCGTGAAGTTCGTGTCATCGTCAAACCCAATGAAGTGGATGATGCGAAAACGTATGTGATTGCTCGTGAAATCAAAAATCAAATTGAAGACAAGATGAGCTACCCAGGAACCATCAAAGTTACAGTCATACGGGAAACCAGAGCATCAGATGTCGCAAAATAAAGACTGTGCCTTCCACTATGGAAGGCTTCTCTTTTAGGAGGATGTATGCGGATATTATTTATCGGAGATGTCTACATGGATCAAGGCCGTGTAGCGCTTAAAAAATATTTTGAGACTGTCCGTCGAGATACCAAAGCTCAATTGATTCTAGTCAATGGCGAAAACATTGCGACAGGGAATGGCATTACCGAACCGATTTACAAGGAGTTAATGCAAATGGGGGTTCATGGGATTACCTTAGGAAACCATGCCTACACCCAGCGAGACTCGCTTCCCTTACTCGAAGAGGGTAATATTTGTCGTCCGGCAAACTATGGGCCAGGGGCCAAAGGAAAACCCTATTTGGTTCTCGATTTCAATGGAAAAAAAGTAGCTGTGATCAACTTATTGGGTCGTGTCTTTATGCGAGATCCCATTGACAATCCATTCACTAAAATGGATGAATTATTACAATCGATTCAAGCCGATTATACGATTGTCGATTTTCAT
This sequence comes from uncultured Candidatus Izemoplasmatales bacterium, assembly GCA_964483655.1. Taxonomy (GTDB): domain Bacteria; phylum Bacillota_I; class Bacilli_A; order Izemoplasmatales; family Hujiaoplasmataceae; genus JAUXXX01. The sequence goes on along the minus strand of CAZABW010000001.1, from coordinate 76,211 downwards.
GCCGAAGCGACTAGTGAAAAATATGCGATGGCAAATTATTTAGATGGACGGGTGGACGCTTTGATCGGAACGCACACACATGTCCCAACAGCGGATAACACCAAGTTTCCCAAAGGAATGTTATATATCTCTGATGTCGGGATGACTGGTGTTCGATTTGGCATTATTGGCGGCGAAATCAAACAAGGAATTCGTAAGTTCGTCAGTGGCGTTCCCGAACGAACACTCCCCGAAAAACAGGGTCCCCTTCAATTCAATGCTGTGTTAATCGATTTAACCCTCAAAAGGATTGAGCGTATTAATATTTTCGAATAAAGATAGAAAATGGTGAATACATGAAACAAGCACGATTAATCAAACCACAACTTAAGGAAGCAAGAAAACGCTCCAAAGACATTGTCGATACAATTTCATTTGTCATTCCTGATCATTTACGCACATTAGGAAACGGACTCAGCTACTACATTCATACCTATGGATGCCAAGGAAATGAAGCCGACAGCGAAAAAATCAAAGGGATTTTAGAAGATATCGGCTACACGTCTTCCCCCAATGAAGAACAAGCGGATTTTATCTTATTAAATACCTGTGCTATTCGAGCCAACGCAGAGAATAAAGTTTTTGGTGAATTAGGTCGTTTAAAACATTATAAGGTCAAGAATCCGAACTTAATCCTAGCAGTAGGGGGATGTATGCCTCAAGAAGAAGTCGTCGTTGAGAAGATTCTTAAAACCTACCATCAAGTGGATTTAGTCTTTGGAACCCATAATATTCATAAAATCGTCGACTATTTAGAAATCTTACTCAGCCAAAAAAAGAAGGTCATCGAAGTACAGTCCACACAAGGGGAGCTCATCGAACACATCCCCACAGTCCGTACGAGCAAAACCAAAGCCTGGGTCAATATCATGTTTGGTTGTGATGAGTTTTGCACGTATTGTATTGTCCCCTATACTCGTGGAAAAGAGCGTTCAAGAGAACCAGAACACGTTTTATCGGAAATACGTGATTTAATCCAAGAGGGATATCAAGAAGTCACCCTACTCGGGCAAAACGTCAACTCCTATGGCCTCGACTTTGTCGATCGACAATATACCTTCGCAAATCTCTTAGCAGACATCCAAACCTTGCCGATTGCAAGGGTTCGTTTTACGACATCGCACCCGAAAGACTTTAGTACAGATATCATCTCTGTTCTAGCAAAGGGCGGAAATCTCATGCCCTATATCCATCTTCCCGTTCAAAGCGGATCGAACCGTGTGTTAAAGGCGATGAACCGGAAATATACGAGGGAACATTACCTTCAAGTGGTGCGTGAGATTCGTCAGATGATTCCCCACGTTAGCCTCACCACCGATGTCATCGTCGGGTTTCCTGGTGAAACAGAGGCGGAGTTTGAAGAAACGTTATCCCTCATGAAAGCTGTGCAATTTGAAGGAGCCTATACCTTTATCTTTTCCCCTCGAGTTGGTACCCCAGCTGCCCAATTTGTCGATGATGTACCTCATGAAATCAAAAAACAACGATTACACCGATTAAATGAGTTAGTGAATGAGCAGTTTAAACAAGGAAATCTTCGTTTTGAAAACACGATTGTAGAGGTGCTGGTAGATGGGGTTTCCAAAACCAATCAAGCAGTTTATTCGGGTTATACTCCGCACAATAAATTAGTAAATTTTGTTGGAAAAGAAGAATGGATTGGTCAAATCATTCCAGTTTACATTAAAAAAGCCAAAACATGGTCTCTTGATGGGGAGGTTTCGGATGAAATCGCTCGTTGAGTTGTTAGATGTTTTAGATCGATTTGAACCACTTCACAAAGCAAAGGCTGAGAAAGTTCGAATTGAAACACATCCAACGCTTCTAGAAGATTATCTCAAACTAACCCAAACTCAGAAGCAATTAGTACGTCAAACGGTTCAAAGGAAACAACCCCAAACAGAGTTACTTAAGAATCGCCAAACTGAGCTTGAAGACATGACCGACCAACTCCTCGTTCAAACGTACTTAACGAACCTTGAAGAATGTCAAGAACTAGCGGATGCTATCAGCGAAATTTTAAGTCAAGAATGTACAAAGAACCAATCGATTCTATTATAGAGTCAATTGGTTCTTTTTCGAAAATAAACGGAAATTGCACAATTTAGGTCTCTAGCCTTGATTAATTTCTTTATTTATAGTAGTATAAAACCAAGATAAAAAGAAAAGGGTGATTGTATGAGCAAGTTCAAGACCAATGATGAATACTTTCAATATTCAAAAACACTCGCGGTAATTCCCACAGAGGATTTGGTTCGACTCTTACAAAACTATAAACTCAAATTTCCTACTCAAGTTCATCGGTTTGCGCTAAAAGAAACCTTATATCCGAAAGTCTTTCAAACCCAACTCTATAATTCCTATACCGATGAGTTAAAGTATCGTTTGCGAGGCTATCAAGACTATTCGCTATTCTTATTAGAGAAGCTAATCGCTGATTATGAACTCGAATTTGACGCCGCGCGATACAAAGAAATCTTCTTTAACCTCTTGTTCTTAAATCGCGATTTATATGGGTTAAAAGATGCTTTCTATCAAGACCTAGAAAAACTGAAATATAAATATGCCGTTGACTTTGAAAAGATGAGTTATACGGCCTTTATGAATTATTTCCAAGGATTAATCTATGAAGCTCAAGGTTATCTCGATGGCGTCAATCTCAAGATTTTGAAGGATGTCTTAGTCCATTCCTGCACGCTTGGGGATTTACGCAGTCTTGGCGAAAAATACGATGTCAAAATCCCTCGTCGGATTAACAAAACCCAACTGATTGAGATTTTAGTTCACCGCTTCCGTTTAACTCCAGAACAAAGTGCGGAACTGGCAAGTAAATCGGTGTTAGATTTGGAAATCTATGCCAAAGAAAATGGATTTAAGATTTCAATTGATTTGAAAAAAGCCGATATGGTTGAATACATTCTTTTTGCAAAAGACATGGTTCATCTTGAACTTGTAAAAGATCACCATGACTATCGCATTCCCAAAGCTGAAGATTTAGATTCAGTGAAGTTTGATGACTCTAGTTTTGTTCACTTCGATGAAGAAGTTGTGGTTCCTTCGGTCTTACAAGAAGAAGACATTGAGACAAAACCCGCTGTTCAAGAAAAGGAACCTGTTATCAAACCACAGCCAGTTCTAGTCAAAGAAACACCAAAAGAAGAAATCAAGCCTCAACAAGAAGAAGTTAAGCCAGAGCCAATCGTTGAACAACCTCTGGAAGAAGAATTAGAGGAAGTTGTTTTATTAGATGACCTTGTCGAAGAACCGAAGGAAGAACCAAAACAAGAAGAACCCGTCAAAGAGGAAGTCAAAGACGAACTGAAACAAGAAGAGCCGAAGGAACCCAAGAAGGAAGAATCCATCGTTTCTCCTGAAGAACCAAAAGCAGAACCGAAAAAAGAACCCAAAGCACATAAAAAACCAGAAGCGAAACGTGAAGTGTTGAAAAAGGATCATCTCGTCGAAATTGAAAGCACAACTGAAGTGCCCACCTTTAGCGATGAAGAACAAGCCCTTCTCGATGATAAAATTGAGCAAATTATCAAGCGGTATAAAAAATCAAAACGTCGCAAAGCCTTTTTCTTGGTTTTATTATGGATTGTTTTATTCGCCATCTTTGGTTTCGGACTCTTGGTTGCGTATTATTACTTTTTCCTCACTCCTGGAGAGTTCCCCCCTTTCTTACCGTTCTAATAACTAAAAGGTGATTGTATGCCAAAAATGACCCAACAAGCTTATACCCCCATGATGACTCAATATCTTGAAATCAAAAAAGACTATAGCGATTATATAGTCTTTTTTCGCTTAGGTGATTTTTATGAGATGTTCTTCACGGATGCCTTGATTGCCTCCAAAGAACTCGAAATCGTCTTAACCGGTCGTGATGCCGGTCAAACCGAGCGAGTACCTATGTGTGGTGTTCCATATCATGCGGCGAATTTATACATTGAACGATTGATTGCGAAAAACTATAAAGTCGCCATCGTCGAACAAGTCGAAGACCCGAAAACGACCAAACAAATCGTGAAACGCGAAGTCATTCAAATCATTACCCCAGGTACGATTACCGAAGCGAGCTCCTTAGAAGAAAAACAAAATAATTATCTTGTTTCCATTGTCGAGACCAAACAAGGATTCTTCTTAGGATACGCTGATTGTTCGACTGGAGAAACGGGTTTAGTCCAAGTCCCCAATGATTTTGAGTTATTAGCGGATGAGATTACCAATTTGCAATCCAAAGAAATCGTTATCAAAGCGTCCTTCCCAGTCCAAAAATTACGACCCTATTTGGAGCAGTATCCCTGTGTTTATTCGATTCAAAACAACTCGGATATTCCCGATTATTATCGTTCCTTAGTTCATGAAATCTATGACAAGGAAGCCTTGTCTGCCTTTGGTCTATTACTTCAATATTTATTAAAAACGCAACGAAAAGAGCTCCTACATCTCCAAAAAGTGGTTCAATTTGACGCAAAAAATTATCTTCGAATGGATCACAATACCATTCGTAATTTAGAATTACTGGAAACGTCACGGTTTCAGACTCGAAAAGGATCGTTGTTTGATTTACTGGATCGCAATCAAACGGCAATGGGATCGCGGTATTTAAAACAATCCCTCCTTCGTCCATCCATCGATTCAAAACGACTCGAAATGCGCTATACGCTAATTGATAGTTTGAATAATCAATTCTTAATTCGCGATGAATATCATGAAACTTTGAAACGGGTGTATGACTTAGAGCGGATTATTGGCCGTGTTTCGTTTGGCAATGCCAACCCCAAAGACCTCATCCAACTAGCGAGAAGTCTTCATACATTTCCTGTTCTCAAACGATTACTGCTCGAACTTCGTCA
>CAZABW010000001.1:68458-71216 GCA_964483655.1 uncultured Candidatus Izemoplasmatales bacterium | reverse complement strand
CGAGAAGTCTTCATACATTTCCTGTTCTCAAACGATTACTGCTCGAACTTCGTCAACCCTTTGCGAAAGATTTGAGTGACTCGATTCTGACCCTTGATGATTTGGCGATGACGATTGATCAAGCGATTGTGGACGATCCTCCCTTAACGATTACTGAAGGGGGTATCTTTAAACCTGGGTATCATCAAGAACTAGATCAATTACGCAGTGGGAATACCCTCAATGAGCATTGGCTTACTGAATTAGAAGCAGCAGAACGCGAACGGACAGGGATTAAGAAACTGAAGGTAGCATATAATCGCGTTCATGGGTATTATATTGAAGTAACAAAAGGGCAACTGGATTTGATTAAAGATGAATTTGGCTATGAACGCAGGCAAACTCTAACCGGAAGTGAACGGTTCATCACCCCCGAACTCAAAGCCAAAGAAGCCCTCATTCTTGGCAATCAAGAAGAAGCCATACAACTCGAATACAATCTCTTTGTCCAACTCCGCGACCAGGTGAAAAACCATATTGATTCGCTCCAACAAACCGCAAAAGTGATTGCGGAATCGGATATGATTTGTTCGCTCGCTATTTTAGCCAGTGAAAAAGATTACATACGCCCCCAAATCACCCCAAATCAAGCCATTCTGATTGAACAAGGACGGCATCCTGTAGTCGAAGCACTCTTAGAAAAAGAAGCCTTTATCAAAAATGATCTCGTCATGCCAAGTGATACCGACATTTTATTAATTACCGGCCCTAATATGGCTGGGAAATCGACCTATATGCGCCAACTAGCATTGATTGCGATTATGGCTCAAATCGGTTCCTTCGTGCCGGCATCTAAAGTAGTGATTCCGTTGTTTGACCAAATCTTCACACGCATTGGAGCAAGTGATGATTTATCAACCGGCAAATCCACCTTTATGATAGAGATGCTCGAAGTTCAATATGCTTTGAAAAACGCTACCGAACGCTCGCTCATTCTCTTTGATGAAATAGGTCGTGGAACAGCGACCTATGATGGCATGGCCTTAGCCCAAGCCATCATCGAATATGCTCACCATACTGTAAAAGCAAAGATTCTCTTTTCTACCCACTATCATGAACTTACCTTCTTAGAAGATGAATTACCCGGTTTAAAAAATGTTCATGTCATGGCCAAAGAAGAACATGGCGATATTGTCTTTCTTCATAAAGTGGCGTATGGACCCACCGATCGTTCGTATGGAATTCATGTGGCGAAGTTAGCAGGAATGCCCAAAGCCCTCATCAAACGCGCACATTTGATCTTAGAGTCCTTAGAACAAAACCATGGGTATAACATCATCAAGCCCCAAACAATCGATCTATTTAACTTTGAAGAAGTAGAAGATTCCATGGAAGAAGAATCCATTTATCAAGACATCATCGAACAATTAGTTGCTCTCGACATCAATGACATAACCCCTTTAAAAGCGATGAACATCCTAGCAGATGTCATTACGGCCATCAAACAAAGAAAGTAGGAAACGTATGGGACGGATTCATCGAATGAACCCTCACTTAGCGAACTTAATCGCAGCCGGCGAAGTCGTGGAACGTCCGGTTAATATTGTCAAAGAATTAGTTGAAAATGCGATTGACGCCGCTGCAACAAGTATTCAAATCGATCTACTTGAATCAGGTCTTCAAGAAATCCGCGTTCGCGATAACGGACATGGGATGGATGAAGAAGACCTTCTTTTAGCGTTTGAACGTCATGCGACCTCGAAAATCACAACCGAGTATGATTTGTTTCATATTCGTAGTTTGGGTTTCCGCGGGGAAGCACTCCCTTCGATTGCCTCAGTGAGCAGTGTCGATGCCCGTAGTTCAATGGATGATGTTTCAGGGACTCAAATCCTTCTTGATTTTGGTACACTCAAACAAAAAAAGTCCCTTGCACAACCCAAAGGGACTCAAATCACCATTACCAAGCTCTTTTATCACACACCAGCAAGGTTAAAATATATCAAGTCTGTCCAATATGAACTCGCTTTGATCGCTGATTTCTGTGATAAAGTGGCTTTGAGCTATCCTCAGATTCGGTTCCAACTAACGAATAATGGGAAATCCCTTTTACAAACTCCTGGAAATGGTCAACTTTTAGAAACCATAGCCAAAGTATATGGCAATGACGTCGCCAAAAATATGGTCTTTTTTGAAAAAAGGGATCGGGACTATACCCTTTCAGGCTATCGCTGCCATCCTCAATATGCCAAATCGAATCGACAAGCCATCACGACCTTAGTCAATGGTCGGGTGATTCGTCATTACAAAATCCAACAAGCCGTTCTTGAAGGCTACGGACAATTAATCCCCGAAGGAAGATATCCCATTTGTGTCCTTGCGATTCATACAGATCCTTCTTTCATTGATGTAAATATCCACCCTTCTAAACTAGAAATCAAGTTTTCTGAAGAAAGCATGTTAATCCATTTAATCAAAGAAGCATTACAAGCGACCTTTACAAACCAAGTCTTCCCTACCAGAATTGAACCATTCCCCCCACAAAATGAAACCCAAACCCCGACGCAAATTCGTGAGTATCATTCCAAAGAAAACCCCTATACTCAAGAAACATTTTCCTTTCAAGAAGCCCATCAAACATCTCCATCTCTCTTTGATGACCTTCATTACATTGGACAATATGCCGGAACATACTTATTGTTTCAGAAGGACACAGGGTTATTCTTACTCGATCAACACGCCGCAGCGGAACGCATTCGTTATGAACTCTATTCCAAAC
>CAZABW010000001.1:66244-68358 GCA_964483655.1 uncultured Candidatus Izemoplasmatales bacterium | reverse complement strand
GAACTACAAGCATACGGATTCGACATCGAAGCAAGTGGGCCGAGGAGTTTTTCACTGCGTGCCATTCCTGCTTGGTTCCCTCATGGGTATGAAGCGCTCTATTCGCAACAATTTATTGATTTTATTTTACAAGGAACACCGATTCAAGAAGAAAAAATCGTGGATGAGTTGGCTATTCTATTAGCTTGTAAGCACTCTTTAAAAGCCAATCAATACCTCTCAAATGATGAGGTTCATCAACTGATCAACCAACTCAAAGCTTGTGTGAATCCTTCCACTTGTCCTCATGGCCGACCGATATTAGTAGAAATTAGCCATTATCAAATCGAAAAATGGTTTAAGAGGACAGGAGTATGATCCTTGTTATCGTTGGCCCCACCGCGATTGGGAAAAGTAGTGTTGCGATAGCGTTAGCGAAACAACTAAATGCGGAAATCATCTCCGGAGATGCTTACCAATTCTATCAAGGAATGGATATTGGGACCGCGAAGATCAGTCCTTCAGAGATGTCAGGAGTCCGTCACCATTTGATTGATACCTTAACGATTCAGGATCCGTTTAGTGTCTATGACTATCAACGTATCGTCCGACAAAAAATCGAGGAGTTAACGCGTCAAAACATTCCAGTGATTTTAGTTGGGGGTTCCGGTCTTTATTTACAAGCAGTCCTCTATCATTACCACTTTAAAGGAACCCATCGTGATGAAGCCTTAGAGCGAGATCTAGAGCTATTTTCGAATCAAGAGTTATATCTCAAACTTTCGATGTTGGAACCAAAACTGGCGGAATCGATTCATGTGAACAATCGCAGACGCTTATTACGCGCCATCCAAATTGCCCTTGACCCCGATTATGTTTATGAACAAGGAAAGCACATCCCTTATTATGATGATTTCCATTTAATCGGATTAAGAGCGCCGAAACCATTGATTTATGAACGGATTGAAGAACGCGTTGATCAAATGATAGAACGAGGTTTAATCAAAGAAGCTCGGTGGGTCTATGAACATGGGAAAACATCTCAAGCTGCCCAAGCGATTGGGTATAAGGAATGGTTTACTCACTTTGATGGAAACACAACTTTAGAAGAAGCGATTCAAACGATTAAGATGAATACGAGAAGATATGCAAAGCGTCAAATGACATGGTTCCAAAACCAAATGGATGTTTTTTGGTATGATATAACAGAACACAACAGCGAAGACTTAGTGAATCAAATTTTGAGTCGCATATCAAAAACAAGTAATGTAAAGTGATGATTAACAAGACAAAATTCTTGAAAACTAACATAAAAACCCGTATTGTTCACACGAACTGTGTGTCACTCATACGGGTTTTTATTTTCTTGTGATCAATTAGTTATTTTTGATGATGTAAGGCCATTGTTTGATGCCACCTTCTAACACATAGACAGCTTGGAATCCCTTACGAATCAATTTCTTAGCGACACGTTTTGCTAAAAGAGAAGCCGTTTCATCATATAAGAACACAGCTTGATCTTTCCGTAGTTTATGTAATTGTCCAAAGACACTCATTTTGGGAAAATTTCTCGCCCCACTAATCCGTCCTTGTTCGAACAAGTCTTCTTTACGTAAATCAATCAATTGACCCTTCCGCATACTTTGTGCAAAGTCATTAGAGTTTAAAGAAACAATCTTTGAATAATCATATTGCTTCCGGGTTGCGAAGAAAATACCTATTACCAATCCCAATCCAATTGGGATAATCCAATCTACAATCGAAAATTCCATAAAAGCCACCCTTTCTATTATCTCTATCATTATAGTAGAGTTGATTTATATTGTCAATTGGCCATTTTTACGTTATAATATATGATTGTAAATAATGCTATATCAAGGAGATTTATTAGTTATGATCAGTACAAACGATTTTAAGACAGGCGTTACCATCGAGTTTGATGGGAATATTTATTCTGTCATCGAATTCCAACACGTAAAACCAGGAAAAGGCGGCGCATTTGTCCGTTCTCGGCTACGGAACTTACGCACCGGCGCCATTATTGACAAAACTTTCAATGCCGGCGTCAACATCGAAACAGCGATGATTGAAAAGAATCCGATGCAATACCTCTATGTCGATGGCGACAATCATGT
>CAZABW010000001.1:60883-66144 GCA_964483655.1 uncultured Candidatus Izemoplasmatales bacterium | reverse complement strand
GGAAAATATGATACCCGAGCAAAAGAGTAGGATAGGAGTTGGTTGTTCTTGGACAGTAGTCTGATAGGCCAGAGGTTTTTAGCAGCGGATACTATGGTCACATTTCATTGGGCCATTTTGATATTAATGTTTATTTTAATTCTCACTTCAGCGTTCTTCTCGATGACAGAAATGGCCTTTTCTGCCACAGGTAAAGTACGATTGAAAACACTAGTTGATCAAAAAGTGAAAGGCGCGAACAAAGCGCTTTGGATTAGTGATAATTTTGATAAAGCTCTCACGACACTATTGGTAGGAAACAATCTCTCTAACATTGCCTTAGCGACTGTAAGTGTGATTTTCTTCAATGGACTATTTCAGTCCTTAGAAAACGCAGAAACGATTGTTTCCCTAATCAACACTTTCTTTATGACAACCCTGATTCTCATTTTTGGAGAAATTGTCCCGAAGAGTATCGCGAAAGCAAATCCAGAACGAATGGCATTACGGATGAGTGGTATTTTATATTTCCTCATCAAGGTGTTAACTCCGATTACTTACCTTTTCTATCAGTTAAACAAACGGGTCATTAATCGAATCGAACCCGAATCGAAAATCACTGTCACAGAAGATGAACTCGAAACCATTATCGATACGATGGAAGAAGAAGGCTCGATTGACGAAGAAGAAGCGAGTATGTTACAAAAGGTATTAACTCTTTCTGATATCAGCGTCGAAGAGATCATGACTCCACGGGTTGACATGATTGCGGTTAGCATGGATCGATCGGTTGATTATATTACCGATATCTTCTTTAAACATAAGTATTCACGGATTCCGGTTTATGATGAGAATCCGGATAATATCATTGGGATTCTTTATGAACGAGATTTCTTCACGAAAATCATCAAAGGGCAAAATGTTTCTATCAAGAAACTACTTAAAAAACCACTATTCGTTCCTGCTTCAACCAAAGTTGATGCGTTAATCGAGTTATTGCAAGTGGAGAATAATCACATGGCAATTGTCGTCGATGAATATGGCGGTGTCGATGGGATTGTAACCATGGAAGATGCTTTGGAAGAATTAGTCGGTGAAATCTACGATGAGCATGACGAAGTCGATAAAAACATCGTTAAACACGATGAAAATGAATACATTGTTAATGCAGACTATGATTTAGCCCGACTCTTTGAAGATTTGGATTTAGGCGATGCTCCTGTTAGTGATTCGATATCCGTTGGGGGATGGTTATTTGAAAAATTCCAGGACATTCCCGATGTCGGAGAAACCTACGAACATGAATTAACGATTAACCACCAATACGATGAATTATCACAACTCGTAAGTGAAGATCTTTGTTTACTTCACTTTGAAGTCTTAAAAGTTAAAAAACGACGCATTAAGATCGTAAAATTAGTGATTACTATAACCCCACAAGAAGCAGAACAAACCCTGTAAAACACACGACGAGGATTCTTCATCCTCGTTTTGAATGAAAGGAGGTCCCCATGGAACGCTTACAGAAAGTGATTGCCAAAGCTGGCATTGCATCGAGACGAAAAGCAGAAGAATTGATTCAAGAAGGAAAAGTAAAAGTTGATGGCGAAATCGTCACGACCTTAGGTACCTTGGTGGATCCCAGTCAAGTTGTCATCGTGGATGGAACAGTCTTAAAAACAGAAGAGCTGGCTTATTATGTGATGAATAAACCCTCTGGGTACTTATCCACAACCAAAGATGAAAAGAATCGTCGAACTGTATTAGATCTGATTCCTTCTCAAGAACGGATTTATCCGATTGGCAGGTTAGACTACGATACGACAGGAGTCTTACTTCTAACCAATGATGGCGATTTTATGAATGCCCTCATTCATCCAAAGTTCAAAGTTGAGAAAGAGTATTCTGTTCGAATTGAAGGGTTGCTTCGAAAAGAAGAATCAGCCTTACTTCGAAAGGGCATTACCCTAGACGATTTCACAACCCAAAACGCTAAAATCTTTGATGTAAAATATGATGAATCGAAACAATATACCACCTTACATATCGTCATCACGGAAGGAAAATATCATCAAATCAAACGGATGTTTGAAGCCATTCATCATAAGGTTGTCAAACTACGTCGCGTACGTTTTGGCAATATTACCTGTGATGGCTTAAAACAAGGTGAGTATCGTCGTTTAAAACCTCATGAAATTAAAGTCTTATGGCAGTTGAGTGAATTTGGAAAACAGGATTCAAAACGTTAAAAAGAATCACCGCAAAATGTGTTATAATAGAACAGGCTTTTTAAGGGGGGATCGTGTGAAATATCATGCCATTGCGATTGATGGTCCAGCTGGAGCTGGCAAATCAACCGTAGCGAAACAATTAGCCAAAAAACTTGCATATACCTATATCGATACGGGTGCGATGTACCGCGCTGCAACCTATAAAGCCCTGAAATTAAAAGTTGATTTAAATGACCCCGAAGCTTTTCATTTTCTAGATGATACCGAGATGAATTTTATCGAAGGAGTCCTCTATTTAGATGGCGTCGATATCACGAAGAAAATTCGCTCAAATCAAGTCAACAATCATGTTTCTTTGGTGGCTAGTCACATTCCTGTTCGGAATAAACTCGTCGACATTCAACAAAAAATTGCGAAAAGCAGTCATGTTGTGATGGATGGTAGAGATATTGGTACTGTTGTCTTACCCGATGCTGATTTAAAAATATTCTTAACGGCTTCCGTGGAAGAACGAGCAAGAAGAAGGCACGAAGAAAACCTTACTCTAGGAATTGAATCCGATTATCAAACCTTAATTCACGATATTGAACGTCGTGACCGGATTGATTCCTCTAGAGCGTACAACCCGCTAAAACAAGCACAAGATGCAATCTACCTTGATAGTTCAAGAATTGGGATTGAGGATGTGATTGATTTGATTTATCAAATGTTTCAAAAAATCATCATACAAGAAGGTGGAAACCATGGAAGAATTGAGACAAATTAAAAGTATTAAAGTTGGCGATGTCGTCAAAGGTAGCGTGATGAGAGTCACAGAAAATGAAGTACTTGTGGATTTAAACTACATTACCGAAGGAATTATTTATAAAGAATATCTTTCGTTAGATAAGATTAATTCTTGCCACGACGTTTGTAAAGTCGGCGATGAGTTAGAAGTAAAAGTAACGAAAGTTGTCAATACGGATGATGCGATTCGAATTTATCTTTCTCGGATTGATTTAGAACGTCAAGACGTAATTTTAAAGCATCGTCAAGAATTAGCGGTAGACCAAAACGTCGAAGCGAAAGTTAAAAAAGTCATCGATCAAGGCCTCGTATTAGATTACCACGGTACGGAATTATTTTGCCCCGCTAGTTTAGTTGATTTAAATCCGATTGATATGAAAACATTAGCGAACAAGAAAGTCACAGTCAAGATTTTAGATATTCATGAAGAACGGAATCGTCTAAAAATTGTTTGTAGCCGAAAACAAGTTCAATATGAAACATTAAAACGTCAAGAAAAAGAAAAACGTGATGAACGGAAAGCCAATGAACAAAAAGAACTCGGAACCATTCATGTTGGCGATATTATCGATGGAACGATTACCAAATTGTTTGATTTCGGAGCCGTTGTTCGTCTCGGAGACTTTACCGAAGGACTTCTCCATATTTCGGAAATGAGTCATTACCATTTAAAAGATGTCAAAGAAGTCGTTTCTTTAGAGCAAACTCTTCCTGTACAAGTCATCAAAATTCAAGACAAAAAGATTTCTCTTTCCTTGAAATCGATGCAAAAAACACCTTGGGAATTGTTTTTAGAACATCACCAAGTAGGGGAAACCGTAAAGGGTACCATCGTGAAAAAAATGCAAAATGGTATGTTATTAGAAGTGGACCGGGAAGTGAGTGGTTTACTTTCTAAGCAAGATTATGCATGGAACACAAACGACCCCTTTGCAGGACGCGTTCAAGTGGGCGATCAAGTTGAAGTCAAGATTACTTCCATTGATCCCGTGAAAAAGCAATTCACCTTATCGAAAAAACATTTGGAATACAATCCTTGGGCGGATATTAAATATCGCGAAGGCGAACACATTAGTGCAACAATAAAATCGATTCAAGAAAAAGGAGCAATCATCGAAGTCGATGGAATCGAAGGGTATCTTCCGATTCAAGAATTATCTGATGATCGCATTGAAAAAGTTGAATCGGTTGTTAAAGTAGGCGAAATTCATACGTTAGAAGTCTTAGAATGCATTCCGAGTGAATGGCGCTTAAAAGTATCCCTCAAACGTGTGATTCAAAAAGAAAGTCAAAAAGAATACGAAGCTATTAAAAAAGAAAATGTATCCGGAAATCAATCTCTAGCCGATTTATTCGGTAAATTCAAAAAATAAACCCCAAAGGAGGGGAGACTATGCATCCATGTGTTGCTATCGTCGGCCGACCCAATGTCGGCAAATCGACGATTTTCAATCGTTTACTCGGAGAACGAAAAGCCATCACCGATGATCAACCGGGCGTTACCCGTGATCGTATCTATGGCAAAACAACCTGGCTGGGTCGAACCTTTAGTGTTATTGACACCGGTGGGATTGAAATTAGTCATGCCCCTTTCTTGACCGAGATTCGAGCTCAAGTTCAAATCGCTCTAGAAGAAAGCCAAGTCGTAGTCTTTGTCGTTGATGCGAAAAGCGGTCTCGTTAGTGATGACTTTGAAGTCATGAAACTCTTATATTCCTCAGGGAAACCTGTTTTAATCGCTGCCAACAAGGCAGATAATCAAAAAACAGCTGATCAAATCTATGATTTCTATCAACTAGGGGCGACTGATGTCATTGCAGTCTCAGGAGCTCACGGGATTGGAATTGGTGATTTACTCGATCAAATTGTCCAGTTTCTACCCGATGATCAAGAAGAACCTTACCTTGAAGATGATATTAAAATCGCAGTCATTGGTCGACCTAACGTCGGGAAATCATCGCTCACCAACGCTATCATTGGACATGAACGAGTGATCGTTTCTGAAATTCAGGGCACAACCACGGATGCCATTGATACCGTAATCTTCAAAGACCAACAGCGCTATGTCATCATTGATACCGCAGGTCTACAAAAACGTGGCCGTATTTTTGAATCCATTGACCGCTATGCAGCTTTACGTTCCATGCAAGCCATCGAACGTAGTGATGTTTGTCTCCTCTTGATTGATGCCAAAACAGGTATCCAAGAACAAGATAAACATATCGCTGGTTATGCATTAGAAGCAGGAAAAGCAATGGTTCTTGT
>CAZABW010000001.1:0-60783 GCA_964483655.1 uncultured Candidatus Izemoplasmatales bacterium | reverse complement strand
AAGATAAACATATCGCTGGTTATGCATTAGAAGCAGGAAAAGCAATGGTTCTTGTTGTCAATAAGTGGGATGCCATTGAAAAAGACGATAAAACCATGGTGGAATGGACAAAAGATATTCGTCAAGAATTCCAATTTTTATCCTATATCCCCATCGTTTTTCTCTCTGCATTAACCAAAGCAAGATTAAATACATTATTTCCTGTCATCATGACTTGTTATCAAAATTATCAACGGCGCGTTCAAACCTCTCAGTTCAATGAAGTTCTTTCTGAAGCGATGGAGATCAATCCTCCCAAAGAACACAATCAAAATAAAGTAAAAGTCTACTATGCAACCCAAGTCGCAACGAAATGCCCTACCTTTGTGCTCTTCGTGAACGATACCAACGCGATGCATTTTAGCTATTATCGCTATTTAGAGAATCGCGTAAGAGAACGGTTTGACTTTGAAGGAACCCCTATAAAAATGATACTTAGAAAACGCGATTAATCGCCAAAACTAGAAAAAAAAACGACTTTTTTAATCAAGTCACTTGCAATAAAGTCTTCCCATGTTTATAATGAAACCAACATCAATATAGGAGGATAAAATAATGAACAAATCCGAATTGGTTGCTCGCATCGCTGAACTTGCGGATCTTACTAAAAAGGACGCTGAAAAAGCGCTCAACTCGACCGTACTAGCAATTCAAGAAGCTCTTGTTAAAGGGGAAAAAGTCATCCTTACTGGCTTCGGTACTTTTGAAGTAAAACAACGGAAAGCTCGTTCAGGACATGATCCTAGAAGCGGAGAACACATCGATATTCCTTCCCTTAAAGCTCCTACCTTTAAATCAGGTAAAGTTTTAAAAGAAGTTGTTCGCTAAAAAAAGAAAACTGATTGACCTCGGGTCAATCAGTTCTTTTGTTACGGCGTTGTTTGTAAGAGTCCCCCCAGGATTAAAGGAGCGACATACACGATGAACACAAAAAAATTGTTCAAGAAGTGCATTCCCATCGTTACAATTACATTTTTCTTGGTGTAGTGGTAGATATAACCAAATACCATACCCATCATCATATAGGGAATAATCTGGATGAGGGCATCCGATGTCACATGCATAAATCCAAATATAACGCTAGAGCCGATGATGGCTGGCCAAGGACCAAACTTGGGTTCAATGAAGCCAAACAATACTTTACGGAAAATGATTTCTTCGACAATAGGAGTTAAAATACAAAGTGTAAAGAAAAGTAAAACTAAATTGAGCACATTGGGTTCAAATAGACTTTGAATTGCCAATTCATTGTTTGGGGTGTCGGTAACATCGAAAAGTTGGAGAATGGTTTGGGATAAGATCAAAACCCCAATAACAGCGATAAAACCAAGAAGGGTTAAGCCTACATGGTATCCAAATCGTTGGGTGAATCGTCTTGCGGAGTACGTTAGATACTTCCAATCGATGACAAAAAATAATATACTTAAGAGAATACTTTGCCCAAACAAGAGGAGAATTGTCCATGTGTTAGGAAGACGAAGCCCATCTTGTTTAGCAAATGTAATGGGTTCTTCGATAAACGTGAAATGAACATCCTCAATCACCCAACTACTATTTGCTTCGAAATCATTCTTGCTTAGCCGTTGACTACCAATAGATACTCCTTCAGCATTAAAGAATTCAAAATCAATCACATAAGATAAAATCGAACTCGGATTATTGTTTTTGACTTCTCCATTCATGGTTAAGCGATAACCGACTCCATCAGGAGAAGATTCTACGGTAAACGAAAATTCTTCAGTCACACTAATTCCAGATAGAATTGCCGTTTCGTCTGGATATGCGGTTTGTAAAAGATAGACACTAACTCCACTAATAAGAATGGTAAGCACAAAATAGAGCAGCACCATCCAAACATTCTTGATTTTGGATTGTATCAGTTGAATGACGCTATTTTCTTCGAAATCATCTTGGGGCTTTTTTGGGGGAAGCGGTTGCGTTTTCGGTTGTTGAAAAAACAAGTCATCGTATTCGTTCATGTTGTCACCTCTTATTTATTATACAATAAGTATGTGAAAAGAAGATGATGGATTTCCGCTTTTATCCATAATCAACGAATCGATTGAAGATTTTACATCTTTGAATACGTTTTTATGCTCTTTCTCGCTATCTTTTATGCTATACTTGTGATAGGTGAAGCCATGAAACCATTATTAGTCGCAACAAAAAACATTCACAAAATAAAGGAAATCAAAAACGCCCTTGAACCCCTAGGCTTTTGCATTCGCAGTTTACTCGATTTTGAGCCTTCGATGACCATTGAAGAAACAGGGTCCACCTTTGAAGAAAATGCCTATTTAAAAGCGATTGCTTGTTTTCAAACCTATCATATTCCTACCTTAGCCGATGACTCCGGACTTGAAGTCTTCGCTCTCCATATGCGTCCTGGTGTCTATTCCCAACGATATTCTACTTCAGGAACGGATCAAGACAATCTCGATAAACTCTTATTAGAAATGAACGATATCACCGATCGAAGAGCTCGCTTTGTCGCTGTGTTGTGTTATATTGGCCTTGATAAAAAACCCATCTACATTCGCGAAGAATGTTATGGGGAAATCGCCTCAAAACCGGTCTATCAAAACGGTTTCGGGTATGATCCCATCTTTTTCCTTCCAATCCAAGGTCACATGTTTTCACAGTTAACCATAGATGAAAAAAATCAGATCAGTCATCGGGGAAAAGCTCTCCATCGACTGCGTGTGATGCTAGGGGGTCTGTAAATGAAATTAGTTGTAGTTAGTGATAATCACCGCGATCAAGCGGTTCTAACATGGATCGTATCAGAATATCCTGGAGCGGATCATTATCTCCATGTTGGGGATTCGGAAATGAGTGAAGAACAATTAACGTCACTAGGGTTTTACGGTGTCCGAGGAAACTATCCTTTTGAACCCAAATTTCCCAATGATTTATTAATGGAGTTCGCTGGTGTGAAAACCTTTATCACACATGGTCATAAGTACGGTGTAAAACTGGGTATTTATGGATTAGTCGAAGCTGCGATTTCTCTCAATGTCCATTTGGTGTTATATGGTCATACCCATCAACCCAAAATCAATGAGTTTGAGAATATCTTATTTGTAAACCCTGGTAGTGCTTCATCCTCACGAAGCGTATGTTCCTCTTTTGCTATCATAACAATTGAACAAGAACGTATTTTAATCGAAATCATCGAATGTTATACCAAGAAAGTACTCAGCGAATATAGTCGATTCTTAGATTTGAGGTGAACGGATTGACACAACCACATGTGAATCCAAACCAAAGTAGCATCGATCAAACACGCCATCTATTGGAAGAAGCTCGTGTTGCTAACAACAAAGATGTCGTCATCAAGACGACTTTTTTTCTACTAGACCAATACCTTACCAACCAAGATTATGAGGAAGCACTAGCACTGATTCATAAATGTATTGAAGAACAATGGGTTGAAGAGTATTCGGCGTTAATGAAACTAGCGGATAAGTATGTACAAATGACCTTACAAATGGAAGACTTTGAGGAAATGGAACGAGCCCTTTCGTTTCGTGAAGGATTTCTTGGTTATTTCCCAAAAGAAGAAATCATGCAATCATTTTATCGTTCTGTCGCTTTGGAAGGGCAAAAGCGATACCCTCAAGCAATTGAAGCTTTATATGCTGTTCCGGATACTCTTTCAAACTCGAATTTAACCTCGAAATACCTGAAGCTTGCCATGCTTTATCTCAAAGTGGGACAAGTGAAATTAGCATTGGATAGTTTGGAACAGGCGAAACGATTTGACCCGAATCAAAAGAATGAAATCTTTGCCTTAGTTGAAACGGATGTAGCGCTTCATGAAGGAAAGTTCCAAGAAGCGAAATACTATTTTGAACGGTTCTTCTTGAAGACCAAACAAAAGTCTCGCTATTTAGATCGATTAATCGATATTTATCTAGGCCTTGAAGAGTATGGTGAAGCAAAGCATTTCATAGAAGAATATCTTCCCAAGGTCCATACCCTCCAATCCAAAAGCTATCGACTCCAGTTTTATGAAGCTGTTAAACGCTATGCCCAAAAGACGAAGGATCAAGAACTAGTACACTCCTGCAATGAATGGATCCATTCGCTGACAAAACTAGTTCATGTAACGCATACTCTCGATTCGGATTTATCGGCTTTTTTAACGAAAAATCAAACACAAGATCGGCTTCGAGACATCTTATTAGCGTTCTTTCAAACAATCGAACCTCATGTCGAAGGAAATCGGTTTGATTTCATCGAAGTGATTCCTGAAGGAATGCAAGTGTATCACTATGCGTCTAAACGATTGTATGAACGACGACTATCTTATGAGAACTATCTTCAAACAGCGCTTCACTCGTTTAGTATCCAGAACCATCCCTTTTCCGTCTTACAATCGTCTGATATGGATAATATCGACTATTGGACATCTGGTGCGCTGTTGCGTGAAGATCAGATTGCGTTGATTCGTGTGATACCATGGAATGAATCCATCTTTGGATATCTTGTTAGTGTAGTCAATCTCGCCCAAGATTACACAAAATTATTCCAAGATTTCGAGCGAGCAGCTAGTATGCTCTCATTAAAACTATTTTGTCACTTACAAAAGCAAGAGATGAAGAACCGATTAGACATCTTTGAACACTCCTTTGAACATCATCAAATTGGATTTATCAGGATAGCCAATCACTATTTGTTCTTACTCAATCAAGCCGCGAAAACGATTCTAGAGGAAAGTAGCGATATTTTGTCCTATGAGTCGTTTCAAGGTAGGATTCTTGAACCTAAGGTTGTCTATTTAGACCAAATCTATGCGGGTTCTGTCCCAAATCTAACCATTCGTACGAAAAACAATCAAGCAAAGATTTTAAATGTTCATCGCTTCGTTGCAGGAGACATTATTTATCTAACCATTATTGGGCAATCAAACCCTCCAAAAACGCCAGTTCAAGAGCAGAGGTTTGCTAATCATCCCTCATTAAAGCATGTTTTACAAACTTTACAGCCTCCTTGTAGTTTCTTACTGATAGAATCAAGACTCCTTGAAGTGTCGGATTGGAGAATCCGTGAAGCCTTTCATAACCAAATCATTCAGTTCATTCACAAAGCGGCTTTAGAGCAAAAAATGAAACTGCAAACGATCGAAGGATTCGGCTATTTCGTCATTTTACATACCTTAGACAAACGAATTGTAAACCGAATTGCGCGTCAAGTTGAACTATGGATTCAAGATGAAGTTGCTTTTCAAATTCCAACTATTCCAAAAATCGAAATCAAGATGATTTGCTCCACCTTATCAAAAGAGCGTTCATCTGATTCATTGCTCGATGCCATAGATGTCCATTTATCAGCTCATAGAAGCGAAGGAGTGCAATGGATTGAAAAAGATACCTATGAACAAATTGCCTTTCAAAATGCTCAAAGGATGCGTTTAGAAGAATGGATCCAAAGTGAACGAATTCCGATTCACTACGGCATTTATGGTGATTTAAGTCTTCAGCAAATCGCTTTTATTCACAGTCAAGCCTATGATCCATTTGCGAAAGATATAAATGTAGAAGCAACTCTAAAGAAGTATCAATTAGAAGAAAAATTAGACCAAGTGTTCTTTAAACAAGTCTTGAAAGAAATGGATCAGTTTTATAAAGCCACACGTCAAAAAATCCCCTTCTTCATCTTTATGCATCAAATTTCGATTGCGAAGCATATGGTTCATCGATTATTTATCACTGAAGCAAAACGCAGGAAAATCCCTTTAGAACTTATCATTTTGGGATTCGAGTTGGAAGAGAAACCTCATCCCATTATCCTTCAAGAGTGTTTAGCGTTGTCGGAGAAAGGATTCAAAATTGCTTTACGTGTGAATATGGATCGTTCCATCAAACAACTTCGTGACTACTCTTTTGTCGATTATTTGGTCCTTACAGAAGAATCGTGGATTGTCCCGCTTCAATGGCTTCAAAAGCCCATTCTCTTCTTGAAACAGCATCAGGATGTTTTAGATGAAGCAGCGCTTTTAAAACATAAGCCCATCCTTCCTATTTCTAATCCCGTCATGTATCAAAGTTTAACAGAAGTCATCGAACGAATTCAAAAGACCAAACAAGAAGAGGTATAACACATGGAAAAATGGTGGAAAGGGAAAAATATCTATCAAATCTATCTCCGTAGTTTTTATGATTCTAATCATGACGGCATAGGAGATCTCCAAGGAGTCATTGCGAAATTAGATTACTTACAATCATTATCCATTGAGATTATTTGGATAAGTCCCCATTATCAATCCCCGATGGATGATAATGGGTATGATGTATCGGACTTCTACCAAGTCAGCAAGGACTATGGCTCTCTGGACGACTTTAAGGAACTTTTATTTCAAAGTCATCAACGAGGAATGAAAGTTATCACAGATTTGATTTTAAATCATACCTCTGATGAGCATCCTTGGTTTCGAAAGGCAAGCGATCCCACTCATCCAGAATATGACCTCTATCATGACTACTATATTTGGCATGATGGTCTCATCCGAGATGGCAAGAAAGTTCCCCCGACAAGATGGATGGGATGGTTTGGCAGTCCTGTTTGGAAATATCATCCAAAAACAGATTCTTACTACATGCATATCTTCAGCGAGAAAATGCCGGATCTAAATTGGCGAAACCGAGCAATGCGTTCTGAATTGAAACAGATGATTCAATTTTGGATTGATCTAGGTGTCGATGGATTTCGGATCGATGCATCGAATCATTTGGAAAAAAACTGGGACTTTCCCGATGATTTCCCAGGATATCAACACTTTTCTTCCTTACCAAAACACCATGAATATCTTCAAGAACTTGGGAAAGAATTGTTCGTTCCCAATGACTTGTTAATCATTGGGGAGTCTGGTGGCGCCAGCAAAGAAGAAGCAATTCAATATGCTGGATATCATTCCAATGAGTTTAACATGCTGATTCAGTTTGGTCATTGTTGGGCAGACGTTGACGATTCAAACTCCAAACTGATGGGAAAATGGGCCAAAGGAGCCTTGCGAGTTTCCTCAATCAAGCAAAGTTTTCATCATTGGTATGAAATGCTCCGAAACGAAGGATGGAATGTGATCTATTGGCATAATCATGATCAGCCTCGAATCGTAAGCCATTATGGAAACGACCAAACGTTTTGGTTTGAATCGGCTTCGATGCTAGCTGTTGCGCTTTATTTTATGCCAGGTAGTGCCATTGTTTATCAAGGCGAAGAAATTGGTATGAAAAACGTGGACTATCCATCTTTAGAGAAGTTTCGGGATGTCGAAGTCTATACCGAATACAAGAATATGATTCAAAAAGGACTAACCAATGAAGAGGCTTTGGCTGTCTTGCGAGATCGATCACGGGATAATGCAAGAAGTCCAATGCAATGGGACCAAACTCTCTATCAAGGTTTTTCATCGGTTCATCCTTGGATTGACCTTCCCAGCCATGCTAAGGAGAATCATGTACAAAAACAAGAGACAGAGATCCCCTCACTCCTTCATCTCTATCGTTTCTTATTAAAAATTCGGAATGAAAACCAAAACATTACTCACGGAACACTGCAATTTATTGACATGAATTCCGAAATAGATTTTACCTATTTGAATAGTGGTTTAGAAGAAGAATATCTCGTCATTTGCAACTTTACTTCTCAAAAAATAACAAAATCTTTAAAAGGCCTAAATCTAGCCAATTTCTCTCTCTTTTATAACAACTATTCTGCTCTGCAAAACTTAGAAATGAATCAAGAATTACTTCCCTATGAAGCGCAGGTCTGGAAGCGACGAAAAAATTTGTCATAATATTGGTTGACATTCTAAAAAAATACCCTATAATTAAGTTGCGTTATTTTTTTCACAAAAGGCCTCTTCAAACAGGTTTTTCGTCCTAAGAATAACGCTTTCTTTATATCTTAAATGGGTGAAGAGGTGTCCAATTGAGCAAGAAATTAATCGAATTGAAACATATCAAAAAATCGTTTGGCGATTTAACGGTTCTCGATGACTTCAATTTATATATCAATGAAAATGAATTTATTACTCTCTTAGGACCCTCCGGTTGTGGAAAAACAACATGCCTACGATTAATCGGCGGATTCGAAAGCCCCGATGAAGGATCCATCGTTTTTGACGGGAAAATCATCAACGATCTAGAACCTAATCAACGTGAGATTAATACGTGCTTTCAAAAGTATGCTTTGTTTCCTCATTTAAATGTGTTTGATAATGTGGCTTTTGGATTACGAATTAAGAAAGTACCGAAAGCAGAAATCGAAGATCGGGTCAAGTCAACACTCAAACTGGTCAAACTCGAAGGGTATTCGAACCGTATGGTTTCTACATTAAGTGGGGGCCAACAACAACGGGTAGCGATTGCACGAGCAATCATCAATCGTCCGAAAGTCTTGCTTTTAGATGAACCTCTCGGGGCTCTCGATTTAAAGTTAAGACAAGAAATGCAATATGAATTAAAGGAAATGCAACGTCAACTAGGGATTACATTTATCTATGTCACCCATGACCAAGAAGAAGCGTTAACGATGTCAGATATCATTGTCATCATGAATGAAGGGAAAATCCTTCAAATCGGCTCACCAGAAGACATCTACAACGAACCTAAAAATCGCTTTGTGGCTCAATTTATTGGCGAATCGAACATTTTTGATGGAACCATGGTCGATGACTATCTAGTGAAGTTTTGTGGTCGTGAGTTTAAATGTGTCGATAAAGGCTTTGAGGAAAACGAACCGGTTGATGTGGTGATTCGCCCTGAAGATTTTGATTTTGTTCCTCCTTCGAAAGCAAAGATTGTTGGCGTAGTGGACTCCCTCATTTTTAAAGGTGTTCATTATGAAATTAATATCATTGTGGATGGTCATGAATATACGATTCATACGACAAGATATCGTGAAATTGGCGATAAAGTTGGCTTGGTTGTTGAACCGCAAAATATCCACATCATGAAAAAAGAGATAAAACAATGAGACGCTTACGTCCTTATTCCATCCCGTATTTTATTTGGATGGCAATCTTTGTATTAGTTCCAACCATTCTCTTATTATTCCTTGCCTTTAGTGATCTTAACTTATATCGCTTATCTGCTTTTGAATTCCGATTCTCGAATTTTACAATCTTCTCAGAACCCTTCATTCAAAGAGCTCTCTTTAATTCATTCTTTTATGCGTTGATTGTCACTTTGATTAGTTTCTTGGTTGGCTATCCTGTGGCGTTCTATATTACCACTCTTCAAGAGAAGAAAAAGAAGTTCTTAATCGCTTTATTGATTCTTCCTTTATGGACGAATATGTTGGTTCGATTAACCGCTTGGGAACGGATTTTCTCTGCAAATTCAATCTTCTCAGATGTCTTTGGTTTGCAAATACCTATTTTAGGAACTGAATTAGCCGTTGTCATCGGGTTGCTAGCGATGTATCTCCCCTTTATGATCTTTCCGATTTTCTCTGTCTTAGATAAATTAGACACCAAACTAATCGAAGCGAGCAAAGATTTAGGCGCTTCAGACACTCAAACGTTTTTACGAGTCATCTTTCCCCTTTCTCTTGGGGGTGTGGTCAGTGGCTTTATTATGACCTTTTTACCTTCTTTAACAACATTCGCATTACCTGAAGTGTTAGGATGGCGAAAAGTACCGATGATTGGAATGGAAATCCAAAAAAAGTTTATTCTAGAAGGCCTCCAACCGTTCTCGATTAATCAAGGTGCCTTAATTTCGATCTTGATTATGTTATTCTCCATTGCTAGTTTCGTTCTCATTACCAAAGTGGATAAAGAGGGGGAAACGCTCATATGATGGTCCAAAATCAAATCAAAAGTAAAGTTCGCAAAACCTCTGGATTGCTCATTACTATCTTGACCTTTCTATTTTTGTATTTACCCATTATAATCATTTTCCTGATTTCGATTAACAATTCAACCAGAGGGTATCGGTGGGAAGGTTTTACCTTAAAATGGTACCAAGATTTACTCTTTAATGTTTCGAATCCCTCTAGTGACTTACGAATCTTTCGAGAAGCGATTGGAAATACGATTTGGGTGGCATTACGATCAACATTCTTCGCAACCTTACTTGGAACTATTTTCGCGATTGGAATTCATGCCCTAGATAAGAAAAAACGTGTCAAAATGATGGTCCTTAACAATATTCCTGTCGTCAATCCTGATATCGTAACAGGAATATCCTTAATGGTTGTTTTCTCATTATTAAGTTTTCAACTTGGTGAATCTACCGTTCTATTAGCCCATATTTTCTTCTCCATTCCCTATGTCGTGTTATCGATTATTCCAAAGTTAAAACGTCTGGACCCCAACATGTATGAAGCGGCTTTAGATTTAGGGTGTTCGCGGTTATCTGCCGTTTGGCGGGTCATCTTACCGAATATCTCAACGGGAATCATCGGGGGGGCATTGATTGCCTTTACCATGTCAATCGATGACTTTGTCATCTCCTATTTTACCTCTGGGATTGATTTTGAAAATGTTAGTATTTGGTTATATACCAAAATGAAAAATCCTCAAAACCTGAATCCGACGCTGTATGCTTACAATGTATTAATTATCTTAATCACGATTGGCGTCATTTTGTATATCAATCTTAAAAAAGACAGAAAGGAAAAAATATCATGAAAAAACTAGTATTATTGTTTGTATTTGTGGCCGCATTAACGACGTTAGTTGCTTGTAGCCAAAAACCCAAGCTTTATGTTTTAAACTGGGGAGATTACATGGATACCGACCTCATCGCTGCATTTGAAGAAGAATATGGGGTTCAGGTCTCTTACAAACCAGCGGGATCCAATGAAGAAATGGCGACCTTGCTTCAAGCTAGCAATACGCCGTATGACATTGTTATTCCTTCAGACTACATGATTGACAAATTGATTCAAGAAGATTTATTACAAGAAATCCAATTTGATCTCCTGACAAATTATGAAAGTCTCAATGTTATCGACAAATTGGAAACCTTATATCAAGACTCCACGATCGCTCCTTACTTAGTTCCATATGCTTGGGGAACCATTGGAATCATGTATAACACCACGAATCCAGATCTAAAGACATTCGTTGAAACCAATCAATGGGGGGCTTTATTCCAATCCGGTAGTTATCGTGCTGGCATGTATGATTCCGCCAGAGATGCCGTTGCGAGCGCTTTACTCTATTTGGGGTATCATGTAAACTCTGATGATACGACTGAATTAGCTGCTGCAGAAAATGCACTAAAAAATGCAGGGTTTACTGCATGGGGCGAAGACAACTTAAAAGGATTGGTCATTTCCGGAAACTTGGATTTAGCTTTGGTCTATTCCGGAGATTATTTCTCCGAATACTATGTTGCATTAGAAGATGAAATCGACATCACTTTTGATTTTTATGTTCCCGATGTAACCAATGTTTGGTTAGATGCGATGGTCATTCCCAAGAATAGTCAAAATGTTGAACTAGCTCATCAATTCATCGATTTCTTTTTACGGCCCGATATCGCCATTCAAAACTCTGATTATATTGGCTATGCTCCCTGCTATCAACAAGTTTACGATTTAATGATCAGTGAAGAGTATGGCTATGATTTTGATACATTTGATCCCTATCCAGCTGGTGCGGTTCGTCAAATGTATGTCTACGGAAGCGATGATAGACAAAATCGAATTGTTCAAATTTTGTCTCGCGCGAAAAGCGAATAATCAGAAAGCTTGGGAAACCAGGCTTTTTGTTTTGATGAAATCTACTATTCAATCCATCGATTTTATGATACAATAACGACATCTATTGGAACATGAGGTAGCTATGGGAAGACGCGAACAACGAGAACGAATCGTCACAATTTTATATATTCATATCATGGGTGGACAGTACGAGGAATCCCTGTTTGATGATACAACAATTCAAATGGCAAATGAAGTAATCCAGTATGCATTTGCCTTGGATAAAATCATTTCTACTTGTCTTGAAAATTATACGATTGATCGCTTAAATTACATGGATTTAGCGATTCTTCGTTATGCGACTTATGAGATGAAATATACTAAAACACCCTATCAAGTCGCAATCAATGAAGCGATTGAATTAACGAAAAAATACACCAATTTAGATGATGGCAAAGCAAAGAACTTTAATAATCGTTTACTGGATACGATTAAAAACTATCTTGAAACAACCCAAGGGTGATGAGTTGTGAATGAACGGTATTTGTCTGTCTCGCAATTAAACGCTTATATCAAAGCGAAATTTGATTCAGACATCGGGTTATCCCGACTTTTATTACAAGGTGAGATCTCTAACTTTACCCGTCATAGTAGCGGTCATTTATACATGTCAATTAAGGATAAAGAAAGCCAAATAAAAGCAGTCATGTTTTCGTCCCAAGCAAAAGCACTTTCTTTTCAACCTAAAGAAGGCGATAAAGTTCTCATCGAAGGTCGTGTATCGGTCTATGAACCTTCTGGGAGTTATCAATTGTACATTCAAAAAATGACCTTAGATGGAATTGGGGATTTGTATCTCAAGTATGAACAACTCAAAGCAAAATTACAAGAAGCTGGATGGTTCGATCCGAAAATCAAGAAACCTATTCCTAAATTTCCTAAAGCTGTTGGTGTCATTACCTCTCCAACGGGAGCAGCGATTCGAGATATCATCCATATTATGGAACGACGCTATCCTTTAACTCGACTCTATCTCTATCCAGCTTTAGTTCAAGGAACAGAAGCAAAATTCTCTATCAAAGCCCAAATTGAAAAAGCGAACCATGACCAAGTTGTTGATGTATTAATCGTTGGTAGAGGAGGCGGTTCGATTGAAGATTTATGGGCGTTTAATGAAGAAATCGTCTTGCAAGCAATCCGAAGTTCCAAAATCCCGGTTATTGCGGCCGTTGGACATGAGACCGATTTTACCTTAACCGACTTTGTCTCAGACTTACGAGCACCCACTCCTTCTGGAGCGGCCGAATTGGCTGTTCCCGATAAAAGTGAACTCCATGCTTTACTGAAACGTCAAAAACAATTATTGAGCCTTTCCATCCAAAAAGTCGTGCAGTCTGCGCAAAAGAAACTCCAGGGGTTCCAGGAACATCGTTATTTTACTTCACCATTCACTCTCCTCGAAAAGAAACTCCTCATGCTTGATTTTCTAAAAGAACGGTTGGAGAAAGCGTCTCCCAAAAAAATGATTTCTTATCAAGTAGAGCGATTTAATCGGTTAGAGAAGGATCTTCATGAGTCTTATCGTCGTTATCTCAGTAATCAAGAAATGTATTTCAAACATCAAGTTCTCCATTTGGAAGCTTTGAGCCCCTTAAAAGTGTTGTCTCAAGGCTACAGTATGGTTTATCAAAATGATTCAGTGATTGCATCGGTCAATCAACTCGATGCGAAAACCATCGCAACCGTGAAGATGCGTGACGGCTCGTTTGAAGCGATGATTCAATCGATTAGAAAGGAAGCAAATGATGAAACCAAATCTTAATTTTGAAGAAGCATTAGCTCAATTAGAAACTGTTGTGAAATCGCTTGAAGTTGGGAATCTGCCCTTAGAAGAGTCGATGAAACAATACCAAGAAGGAATCGAACTCGCTCAATATTGCCATTCCTTATTACAAAAAGCGGAAGCGTTAATTGTCAAAATGGAAAAAAGTGGCGAATGGGTGGATTTACCAAAACAAAGTGAATGAGGGAAATTATCTCATTCGTTCATCGATTTCAAGGTGTCATCTCCATTCATAACAATTCGCTTAGACCATACAGAGTCTAAGCTGTTTTTGAAGGATATGCTATGAGATCGAAATGTTCTATCTTTTCAAAGGCAAATAAAGAATTATGCTTCAGGATCTGTATTATTTCTTTGAAGCATTCAGTGATGTATAAAAACTTATTCGCCTTTTCTTTGAATAATCGTTCTTGAAATCGCTCGTTTCGTTGTTTTATTTTTACCCTACCTTTTAGCGTCTACCGAGGAGGAACTATGTTAACACGATTGTTTGTACAAAACTTTGCGATTATTGATGACATCCAGATTCAGTTCCATGAGGGGCTGACGGTCTTAACAGGAGAGACAGGAGCGGGAAAAAGTCTTCTCATCGACGCTATTTTTTTGATTTTAGGCGAACGGGCTAGTAGTGATATGGTTCGTACTGGATTCAATAAAGCTTTTATTCAAGCTCAATTTGAAGTAAGAAATACTCGAGTCTTAGATATCCTCCGCAGTTTGAAAGCTTCCAAAGGGACAGAACTGACGATTGAGCGTGAAATCTCCATTCAAAATAAAAACCGTATTAGTGCTAATGGTGTGATGATCTCATTAGTGGAGTTGCGAGAAATCACTCAATTTCTCGCCGATGTTCATTCTCAATTTGATACCCAGCGGCTCATTCAAGTCCAACAATATATCCCCATTCTGGATGGATTTCATCGCGACCTCATTCAAACAGCAAAAGAGCGTTATCATGATGAACTACGCCAGTATCATCAACTAATCAAAGAATATCAATCGTTTTTATCGATTCGTCAAGAATTACTAGATAAAAAAGAAATGTATCAATTTCAATTAGAAGAGTTGAAGCGTTATCAACTTTCCGTAGATGAAGAAAGCAATCTACTTCAAGAAACGAAATGGATGGCAAATTTCGACAAGATTTTTCGCGACTTACAAGCCATTCATTCCGTCCTTGATACCTCTGAGTTTATGAATCAGTTTTATGAAATCAAAACGACTCTCGCTACTTTGAGCGATTCATTTGAAGAACTGAAGTCGGTTGCGCAGCGTATTGAGGAATCCTATTATGAGGTTGACGATGTCGCAAGTACCGTCAGTAAGATGATTGATCGATTGAACTTTGACCCCGAACAATACAATCTGATGTTAGAACGACTCAGTGACATCGATCAAATCAAACGAAAATATAAGAAATCGATTCCAGAGTTAATCGAATATCGTCAATTGATTGAGCAATCCGTGAATCAAAGTGACCATTTTGATGATTTCAAAAAAGAATGGGAGAAGAAGATTACTGCCTCTCACCAAAAAACGCTCCAAGCAGCCTTAGATATGACCCAAATGCGTAAAGAAATCGCCAAAAAGATCAAACTGGAACTGGAGCGTTTGTTTCAAGAATTGGTGTTGCCACATGCATTATTCGAAGTGGATTTTGCGGAAGTTGATTGCACCGATGTTTTCCATAGTTCCTACTTCCAAGACCATGGAATCGACCAAATTGACTTTTTAATCACTACCAACCCTGGTGAACCTTTAAAACCGTTAAGCAAAACCGTTTCTGGTGGAGAAATGTCTCGTATTATGTTAGCTTTTAAAACCATCTTCTTACAAAGTCAAGAACTAGATACAATTGTGTTTGATGAAATTGACACAGGAATTAGTGGCTCAATTGCCAAACAAATCGCCAAGAAGATGCGATCGATTGCTCGTGATACTCAAGTTGTTGCGATCAGTCATCTTCCCCAAGTCGTAGCAATTGCAAAACACCATCTATTCGTTGAAAAAGTCGTGAAAGAAGAACGGGTCATTGCCAAAGCTAGATATTTAACCTTTGAAGAGCGAATTCAAGTGATCGCGGAAATGATTTCCGGTCAAAATCCATCAAGCGCTGCAATTGAAAGTGCCAAAGAACTTCTCTTATCATCATAAAAAAAGAGGTTGTCCGATTAAAAGACAGCCTCTTTCTTATTGAAAGACTTGAATCATTCCGTAAATCATCGCAACAAGCATGGAAAGGAAGAATCCAACCGCTAAAATGACAATG
The DNA here is from genome assembly GCA_964483655.1 of uncultured Candidatus Izemoplasmatales bacterium. GTDB lineage: Bacteria > Bacillota_I > Bacilli_A > Izemoplasmatales > Hujiaoplasmataceae > JAUXXX01. Next base: position 44,971 of record CAZABW010000001.1, on the reverse strand, counting down.
AGGACTTTTCCCCATTTGGTTTTTAACGGATTGATTGCTTTTACTTCAACTTCTGGTTCCACGACTTTCGGACGTTTTTTGCTGGCAGGCATGATTTCACCTCATCGATTTTGATTTCTAATGTATTATATCGTAAATTGGGGCAAAAAGAAAGAATAAGTTATTGAAAATGGTAAAATCTTTCGAAGTAGAACGCATTGAAATTCAGATTTATCTTCATCATTTACCTCATCGTTTCACGATTCAATGAGACATATGTCGCAACAAGGAATGTAAAATAGAGGGATTTCATTGACAAAAGGACAGAGAAGGAATATGGTGGTACCACTTCAAAAGCTGGATCGCTTTTCCTTTTAAAATCATGGGTTTTAAGGTATAATAGTGTTGCTTCTTTTTATCTATAGAATGGACGTGAACGTATGAACACCTTATCGCCTTACATCCTCAAAGCCATCCAAGAACTCGGCTTTCAATCGTATACACCCATCCAGGAACTTGTGATTCCCAAATTGAGAAGTGGGAAAAATGCAATTATCCAATCTTCCACTGGAACTGGAAAGACTCACAGTTATTTAATCCCCCTGCTCGAACGGTTTGATTCCTCAAAATCAACGCTTCAAGCAGTGATTTCTGCTCCAACAAAGGAATTAGCAAGGCAGATTCATCAATTTACGAAACAACTCATTCAATTCTTTCCAGAAGAAATTGATCTCCGTCTCTATGTTGGGGGAACCGATCGTAATCGAGAAATCAAACGGTTAGAATCAAAACAGCCGCAAATTGTGATTGGCACACCTGGAAAACTTCTCGATTTTATTCAAACACAATCATTGAAAGTGCATCAGGCATCGATGCTGGTCATCGATGAAGCTGACATGACGATGGATGCAGGTTTCTTAGAAGAAATGGATCAACTAGCTTCTCGTTTCTCAAGCGATTGTCAAATCGTTTGTGTGTCCGCAACGATTAATGACGCGATGAAGCAATTCTTCCAAAAGTACTTGCAAAGTCCCATCCATCTATCAATCAAACAAGAACAACTGACAGCTCTTCCGATTCGCCATTGGTTATTAAAAACCAAAGAACAAGAACGACTCCCCATCCTTCATCAGATTTTTGACGCAATCCAGCCTTACCTGGCACTGGTTTTTTGCAATACCAAAGAAAGTGCAGAAGTCGTCTATCAAGCCATGACCGAATGGACAAAGAGCGTTTGTTTGATTCATGGTGGATTAGAAGAACGTAAACGCAAACAAATCATCCAACGCATCCGTCAGAATGAATTTCAATGGATTGTTGCGACGGATGTCATTTCCCGAGGCATTGATTTAGAATCGATTAGTCATATTATTAACTATGAACTTCCCCAAGATGTGGAATTTTATGTTCATCGTAGTGGTCGTACGGGACGGATGAATCAAGATGGAATTTGTATTTCATTATATGGTTATGAAAACGATCAGTACTTAAACCTCCTAGAAGAAAAAGGCTTACACCCTACTTATGTACGGTTATTAAATGGAACCTTTGAAGATGCCCCGATTCGAAATCAACGTGCCAAACGTTCTCGACCTACGCTTGAAAAAGCGATTATTTCCAAACAGGTAGGTCCTAAGCCAACTAAAGTGAAGCCCGGTTACAAAAAGAAAAACCAAGCAGCGATTGTCAAGGTAGCCAAACAAATCGCAAGAAAACGAGGAACCCGCCCATGATTCTTGGTTGTCATGTCTCCTTAGGAGGGAAAGATCAGTTTTTAGGTAGTGTAAAAGAAGCACTGTCCTACCATGCGAATGCATTTATGGTTTACACTGGGGCTCCGCAAAACACTGCCCGAAAACCCCTTTCCGAATTACGAATCGACGAAGCATTATCCTTGATGGAAAAACATCACATTTCTCGAGAAAACGTTATTGTTCACGCGCCTTACATTGTCAATCTCGCTAATCCGGATCCAGAAAAACAAGCGTTTGCGGTTGCTTTCTTAATCGAAGAAATCATCCGCACCCATGCCCTTGGGTCCCATATCATGGTGTTACATCCCGGAGCACATATGGGAGAAGGACTGGAGTTGGGGATTACTCGTATTGCCTCTAATCTACAAAAAATCATTGATGCTACTTCCTCATATCCAGTAATCATCGCACTCGAAACGATGGCTGGAAAAGGGACGGAAGTCGGTCGTAGTTTCGCTGAAATCCATCAACTTCTAGAACAGACCAATCGCAAAGAACGATTAGGTGTTTGTTATGACACGTGTCATACATCCGATGCGGGATACTCAGTGAAAGATCATTTTGAACAAGTCCTCGAGGAATTTGATCAAACCATCGGTTTGAACTTCTTAAAAGTCTTGCACGTCAATGATTCCAAAAATGTCCAAGGAGCGATGAAAGATCGTCATGAAAATTTTGGCTTTGGTACGATTGGATTCGACGCGCTATATCAAGTGTTGACCCACCCAAGACTGTCATCGATTCCTAAGATTCTCGAAACTCCTTATGTCAAGTCATCTCCGGAAGATAGCGAAGGGTTTCCTCCCTATGGCTTTGAGATTGCGATGATTCGACAAGGAATCTTTGACCCCAACTTAAAAGAAAAAATCATCGCTTCAAAGGGGATTCTATGAGTCTACATGTCGTCTTATTTCAACCAGAAATACCTCAAAATACCGGTAATATAATGCGAACCTGTGCCGCAACCCATGCGACCCTTCATCTGATTGAACCTCTTGGATTTTCCTTATCTGAAAAATCTTTAAAGCGCTATGGTGTGAATTATTTAGAGCATGTTGATTATCATCGATACCCAAATTATGAATCCTTTCTCGAACAAACAAATGCCAAACGACTAATCTTTCTAACCCGATATGGCTTTAAACGCCCTGATCAAGTCGATTTAGGCCATCATGAAGATGATTTATACTTAGTATTTGGTCGAGAATCTACCGGAATTCCAAAATCAATTCTAAAGCATCACCTCGATACTTGTGTCCGTTTACCGATGAGTGAGCAAGTTCGCAGCTTAAACCTAGCAAACACCGTTTGTACAATCATTTATGAAGCTCACCGTCAAAATAACTATCAAGGATTATCCCTTTTCGAACCGGAAGAATTAAAGGGACCCGATTGGCTATTACAAGATTAGACGAAAAAAAACTAGCGATTCAATCGAAATTACGATATAATGAGGATAAGTTTGAACCTTCGGAGAACCGCTTATGAAACTAAACATTGGTAGTAAAATCGTCGTACAGAGTTATAAGCACGACAAAACTCTGCATCGCATTTGGCAAGAAGCAACCGTCCTTTCAGAAAATGAAGAACGGATTATCGTCGCAAACAAACGGACCAAAGTCATCGAAGCAAATGGGCGATTTTGGTACACAAAAGAGCCTTCGGTCACTTATTTTTATAAGAACCACTGGTACAATGTGATTGGGATTATTAAACCAACAGGGATATCCTTCTATTGTAATTTATCTTCTCCCATTACCTATGATGAGGAAGCCTTGAAGTACATTGATTATGATTTAGATGTAAAAGTCTCCATTGATCATTCTCAAACTCTGCTTGACCAAAATGAGTATCGACGCCATCAAGCATTGATGAACTATCCCAAAGAAATCTTATCCATTTTAGAAGCAGAGCTCACTCACTTACAAGCACGCATCATTGCAAACGAAGAACCGTTCCAGCCGGAAACGATTGAACGGTGGTACCAGAGTTTTTTATCTCTTGAATAATCCGAAGAAAGATTAATAGGAAAATTAATCTTTTTTTGTTATAATAGTAACGATAGATTGGAAGTGATGATGATGGATTTAGTATTTAAAAGCAAGAAACCCGCCTCCATTAAGGATTTCTTAAAAGAACATGCAATTCCCCTCAAATTAATTGCGATTGAAAAGAATAAGTTTATGATTCGAGTGGGAAAAGAGTTGAAAACGAAAGAAGACACCATTAAAAAGGGGGATACTCTTTCGATCACGATTCAAAACGAAGAGATTGACGAAAAAATCGTTCCAGAATCTCATCCTTTAGAAATTCTCTTTGAAGATGAGTATTTGCTCATCGTCAATAAACCCGCTAATACCCCGATGATGATATCCAAAACCATCCAATCAAATACATTGGCAAACTGGATTGCGGCGTATTATCAACAGATTGGATTTATTGGTCGAATTCATTATCAAAATCGCGTCGATAAAGAAGTTTCTGGTGTCGTTGTGGTATGGAAACACCGGTTTATTAAATATTTAATGAATCAAGAGTCTCAAACGCCTTTTCGGCATGAATATCAAGCGATTCTTCAAGGTGTTTTAGATCAAAGCGTTGGTTGTATTGATCTCCCAATCAAAAAATCAGAAGATGAATTAGCGATTCGCGAAGTGAGCGTTGAAGGCGAGGAATGCCAAACGGAATTTCGTGTCATTCAAAAATATCTCTCTCATACTCATGTTAAGATTACCAACGAAACGGGAAAAACCCATCAAATTCGCGTCCATTTTGCCTATTTCTTTGCGCCGATTGTTGGCGACTTGATTTATAACAAACTAGCAAAAAAAGGCGATTCTATTTTGCTTTATTCTAGCAAAGTAATGTTTCGTCATCCGATTACCACTCAACCAGTTGAAATCGAAATCTCCATGCCAAATGAGTTCCGCCAATATCTAATGAAACCGGGGTTATAACAAATGCGCAAAGGGCTTTTACTCTTATTGCTAGGAATCCTATTCTTTATTCAAGCTTGTACCCTTAGTACAACAACCACAAGTCTAACCGCATCCAATTCTTCAACGACAACACAGTCGACTACGACTGTGTCTACTTCAGAGAGTGAAACCAATCCTGTTTCTTATGAAACGTTGTTTCAACGTGAAAACTATAAGAAATTTACCTTGTATTTTTCGAAAGCAAACTTTGACAAGTTGATTGATGACATGGAAAACTATTATGACGAATTTGGAAGTTATCGCGATAATACCATCCAAGAAGTAGATATGGTATATGAAGATGGATATGGGAATATCTTAAGTGTCAATGAAGTTGGATTTCGGACAAAAGGTAACATTTTCTCGAGAAGACTTCCCATTGTTCGTGATGAATTAGGAAATGTGATTGGGTATCAACAAGTATCCTTTCAATTAGAATTTAATGATGCCTTTGATTATCCGATCAATTCTACCCAATACAAAACGTTGAGAGCACGTCGCGTCTTTGACTTAGAACAACTCAATTTTAAGTACATTCGTGATTACGATACTTCTGCTGTAACCGAAATGGCAGGCTATGATTACTTCCGGATGATTGGCGTTCCAGCACCGAATACAGCGATGGCAATCATCTATTTCAATATTGATGGAGTCGAAATCCCTTATGGGCTATTCACCGTTACAGAGCCTGTAGATGATGTTTTCGCAAGGCGCTATTTTGGTAAAAATGCAGATGGAACCATTGGCGATTTATATAAGTGTGTTTGGCAAGATCCAGGCCCTGCGAACTTGAAAAATGATTTGAATTCTCGTAAATTAGGGGTTTCCGATTATAATGAAGGATATCGCAAAACCTATCAACTTAAAACCAATAGAACCACTTCAAATTATGCCGATTTCTACTATTTTATCGACCGTTTGAATCAACCCTCTTTACCCAACTATGAAAATGTCTTATTACAAATCTTAGATGTGGATACGTGGTTAAAAACCTTAGCAATGGCTTTTTTAGTTGGTAATCCCGATGATTACCGCTCCGATGCCAATAATTATTACTTATATTTCTACGAAAACAAAGCCGTTTATATTCCCTTTGACTATGACCAAAGTTTAGGATTTGGTTGGAATCCTTATGGCGACTATGGCATTAGCAATAATGTTTGGTCGTATCCCCCTGCACAAAGTTATTTAGGCCAAGCAAGTGACTTACCATTGGTGCATAACATCCTCAATATTAGTACGTTTCGTACCACGTATGAGAACTATCTCTTAGCGTATACCGATGCGACGAGTGGCGCGTTCAACGTCCAAATATTCAAGGATTTATTCGATGTGATTAAGCCTCTTTACGAAGCAGAAGTAGTTGTGGCTAACCATCTCGGATTACGAGTGTTTTCGCTCGAACAACGGGACATGAACATCGATACTTACTTTACGGAAAAAATCCAATCGACAAGGAATCAAATTTTAGCGACTCGATAAGAGGTGAACAAGTGCTGAATCTCAGATTAAAACGAATCATTCTAATGACTTCGCTGATCGTGATCAGCGCTTTTCTTGCTTTTGTGCAACTACAAGCGAATCAAGAAGAAGCCAAACTACAACGTTTAATTATCAATCGCAATCAGAATCAAGATTATCAAACCTTATTCAATCGTGCGATTTACAAATCCTTTACCATTCGTTTTTCAGATGACTCATTTGATCTTTTATTAACGCAAATGCAAGATTACTACGATTTGTTTGGTAATTATCGTGATAATCAAATGGTTCCTGTAGATGTCATCTATCAAGACGGAAGCGGAAACGAATTTACGATTTATGAAGCAGGATTTCGGACCAAGTCCAATACTTCAAGAAATCTCCCCCTAACTTATGACTGGCGAGGAAGGAAAGTCTATCACCAAACCTCTTTTCAACTCCAGTTTAATGCCACTCATGACTATCTTGAAGACTCGAATGAGTTCGTCTATTTAAACCAACGCGAAGTCTTTGACCTTAGACAAATCAATTTTGAGTATGCTCTTCCCTTTGAAGGTCGAATGGATGAGGCATTAATTACAGAAGCCTTTGCCCACCAATTACTAGAGCAATCGGGGATTATCAGTCAAAAAGCAAGTTATGGCATTGTCTATTTTGAAATTGGAGAAGAGCGAGTTGGAATGGGCTTATATACCCTCATTGAACCAGTGGATTCCACGTTCATTAAGCGTCATTTCCCTTCCAATAATGCGAATCAATATGGAGATTTATTCAAGGCAACCGATATTAATAAAATCAAGGCCTACTTGACGTTAGATGCCCAAACTCAAAGAGGAATCAATCAGAATCATCTCAATATTCGATATCAGTATGCTTTAGCTAATAATACCTTCCTTGGTACTAGAACTGATTTCTCCAAGTTCGACCAATGGATTCAAGCGATTAATGAAGAGCAAGTGTTTGGATCTCGACCTTTTCAATACATTGAGGTCGATAAATTGCTACGGTTCCTTGCGATGAGTTATTTGATTGGAAATACGGACGATTTCCGTAACAACGGAAACAACTATTTCCTCTACTTTCAAGCAATCACGAATCAAGCAATCGTCATCCCGTTTGACTATGATAATGCGTTAGGGTTTGGTCGAAATCAAGATCCCAGTGATCAATACACCACCAATTACGACCTCTTTTTACCTCAAGATGCTCTGAACCCGATTTTGTCTTATTTGCTGAATCAACCAAGCTATCAAGAAATCTATGTCAACTATATCGAACAGTTTATTGATCAGTTTTTCCATGTGGAACCCTTCCTAGTAGAGTTAGAAGTTGCGAGAAGTCTTTACCAAGAAGAATTGATTGCCTATAACCATTTAGGAGTACAAGTTTTTGGTAATCGTAATGTGGAATGGTATTTTTCTGCGAAACGGTCCAATGCTTTAGCGAAGATTGAAGCGTTTCGCACTCAAATCGATTCTTAAAATAACAAAGCGAAAGCCACCGGGTTTGGTGGCTTTTTTTGATTGAATCTAATCCAATTGGATTTCGTTTAGATAATAAGTCCCTTTTATCAAGGGGCATCGCTCAATGTGTCTGGTTTGTTCCCCCCACCCATGAATCGTTCCATAAGTTGTATCAATTTCGATTTGTAAAGTACTAGGATCAAGGGGAGTCTTAAAGAAGCAGGAGGGAATAGAATTCCATTCCTGGAATGGAATTGTAAAGATTAGCTCATCTTGACTATAGATTCGAACTTCTCCTTGTAAATATAAACTAGTCCATTTGTATGAAGTGATTGTAACAATCCACTCCGATTTATGCATGTTTTGGTGATAGGTTATTGAGAATGTTGGGGAAACTAGTACTTCCTTTTGCTGTGCAATCAGTGTGGTTGAATCCTCGTTTTCGATGGATACTACCATCTCAAAACTCAAAAACTGTTTCTCAATAAAGAATATTTCATCGATATTTTGATCAATGGGCTGTTCCCACATGATTTCACCGTGCATATTTCGGATTCGAAGATAAAACTGATCCAATTCTTGGGTTCCCGCATAATAGATAGGACTACTTGTAGACATTGTAGCTCGAACTTCAATGCCTTCTGCTTGAGGATAACTCGTATAGACATAGCCAAAATTCATTCGATCATAAGTTTTCGCTGTCCGAGCATGTATGATGGACTGACATCGTTCTTCTAAAAAATAGTTTTGATAAGCCCAAATACCATTATCCCCCGACGCATAGATCCGTATGCAAACCAACTCTCCCCTAACTAAGTTGGGAATAATGAGGGTTTGGTCTAAACGTCCTAAATCATCGCGAGCTGAATCGGCTATGGCAGTACCTGAAGTCATTAATGTCTGATCCTTGGAATATATGATCTCCCATTGGATGGATTGAATCGACCGATGGGCGTCCTGAATTTGAAAGGAAATAAAAGCAGAGTTATACTTTTCTAAAGAAATGGAAGGATCACGAAACTGTGTGTTGTAGTAAATGGCAGACAGTGTAAAATCGCGAATGGGTTTGAGTTGTTCGAATCGAGGGATTGTGATTTGCAAGCTAAGATCTGCTTGAATTGTGTTGTATGAGGTTCTTCCTGTTCCTCTTCCTTGTTTAAAAACTAAAAGTTCATACATTCCATCATTTGAGATGATGTCAAAGGTGATGGAATGTTCGACAACAGCTTTATCTTGAACGACGGTTTGTAAGAGAGAGGGGCCTTTTCGGTAGGGAGAACTAAAGGTTATGTAGTAAAAATGATGGACATATTCAGGATCTTTAATGGTAAAGTTAACAGTTACTAGATTGTGCATTAAATCGACCTCTACCTGCTGAAAAACGCTTTTTAATCCTTTATAATCGCGCAGATATAGATACACTTCAGCTTGATCAGCGTTACCAGTTACGTTTGTGAAAGGGATTTTTCTCTTGAGTGTCGTCGTCGTCCGTTTCGTTGTTAAAGTGGTTGTTTCAAGGGGGGGAATCGTGGTAGTCGTCGTTGTTTGAGTGGTTGTGGTGGAGGATTGTGATGTCGCTGAAGTCGTCAGACTAGAGTCCGTAGAAGTCGTTTCGTTAGATGTGGTTGTGGTTTCGGTAAACGATGACGTGCAACCGACTAGAATGAGTAATAAGATAAAGATAAAATACCATCTATGCATATAATCTCCAATCTATCTATGCCATACATTCATTATTATAATCGCTCTTAAGAAAAATGAAAAGATGGTTTGTGAAAATACATCAATTCATTAAAAAAAAACGACTCGGCGAGTCGCTTTAAATCATGGAAATGATTTCTACCCAGATGTCATTAAATAGCGAGAACAATACGACAATGGCTAGTAAGATGAAGTAGATAAGAGCTAATAAGCGAGTGTTCGCTACGAGTTCTAACCCTGCCAATCCTAGAACTACATAAATCGCGTAGTTTTTAATGGTATCGAGTAAATTGATGATTTCAGCTGGTAACCCAAAATCAAAGGTTTGATTGATAATCAAAAATGCAAATAGTAAAACGGTTAAAAATCCTGCTAATTGACCTAATACGTTAATCAATTTTTTCACGGTTCATCCCCCTCTTTTTTTTGATTATACATCCAGTTTCCATGCTTTGCAAGTTATTCAGCAGAAATATATGCAATCAATAATGCAATTGTTTGTTTTAGGGCGTTAATGTGGGTACGTTCCATTCCATGGGATGCTTGAACTCCAGGGCCTATTAATCCCCCTTTGAAGTCGTTTCCGCCACGAAGGGCAGCAGAAACATCGGAGCCGTAATAGGGATAAATATCGACTGCGTGGTCGATTTGATTGTCCTTCGCTAAACGCTGTAATTTGGATGTGATTGTATAATCATAAGGACCAGATGAGTCTTTTGCACAGATGGAAACTTGTGTTTCAGTACATGTCAAATCATCCCCTACACAACCCATATCAACCGCAATCATCTCATCGACTTCAGGAATATAAGACGTGCCGTGTCCAACTTCTTCATATGTCGAAATAATGATTTTCAAGGTGGGTATGGGTTGAAGTGATTGGTCTCTTAAATATGCTAATAACCCAAATAAACAAGCAACACTGATTTTATCATCTAAAAACCGACTCTTGATAAATCCTGATGGAGTAATGACGGTTTTGGGATCAAAAAAGATAAAATCTCCGGCCTGAATGCCCAGTTTTATGGTATCTTGGCGGGAATGGATGACTTCATCAAGACGAACATACATGGTTTCAGGATTCCGTTCCATCGAAGAAGCTTGTTTGTAGACATGACTAGATGGGCTTTCCGATAGGAACGTCCCAGTGTAGGTGTTTCCCTCTTTGGTGCGAATCGAACAATATTCCCCATCCATCGTTGGCCAAATCGGTCCACCAAGGGTTGTGAACTTCAAATGGCCATCCCCTTTAATACTTTTCACCATTGCCCCTAACGTATCTACATGCGCGGATAAGGCTAAGATTTTTGTGGATTTCCCAGGGATGGTAATTATCACATTTCCTTTCTTTGTTTCTTCAAAGGAATAGGGAAAATGTGCTAACTCTGACTTGATGAATGCAATCGCTTCTAAGGTATAACCACTTGGTGATGGAACCGCTAAAAGCCTTTTTGCAAAGTCTAATGTGTAATCGATTGGAAGATTCATTTTATTCACCTCTGGGTTAATTATATCATAACGTATCACATCTTGATATTTCTTTCCAACGATTCAAGGATATGATACAATAGAGGTGATTTACGAGGAGGCGAAACGAATGATTGTTGTATTTGGCGGAGCGTTTAATCCCCCTACCATCGCGCACAAAGAAGTTTATTTACACATCACCAAACATCTTGATGTGAAACTCTTTATTTATCTACCCGTTAGTAATCACTATACCAAACGTTCTCTAGAAAGCAATATCCATCGGATGCAAATGTTAAATCTGATGACACGAAACTTTGATAATGTATTAGTATCACCGATGGAGTTTGAAGATCCCGAATTTTTAGGAACGTATCAAAGCCTAATCCGAATTCAAGAGCGATATCCCGAAGATGAAGTAGTCTTTGTCATTGGAGCCGATAATCTTGCGAAGTTATACAAATGGAAAAATGCGGAAGCTTTGGTTTCCGAGTTTCGTTTTATTATTTTAAATCGGGACGAATTGAATATCCAAGAAGCATTGGAAAATGATCCGTTTTTAAAGCGCCATGAGAAACAATTTATCCTTTTACCAACGTTTTCCTTAAGTGTCTCTTCGACGATGTTTCGGGAGCAACTCGACGCTAGTTTGACTGATCCACTCGTCTTTCAATACATTCAACTACATCATTTATATCGAGGCTAACTATGTACAAACACGGGTTCGTTAAATTCTCTTTGATTTCACCGGAATTGCAAGTAGGCAATCCGCTTTTTAACGTGAAAAGCATGTTACTGGCATTAGAAGGAAATTACTCCTCGGTGGCAGTGTTTCCCGAATTAGGAATCAGTGCTTATTCATGTAATGACCTTTTCTTCCAAAAATCGATTTTTATTGATACATTAGAGGCATTACAATATTTCTTAAAGCATAATCATTTCCCTGGGATTGTTGTGTGTGGAATGCCCCTAGAAGTAGAACAACTTGTTCTTAATGTTGCGTTGGTGATTCAACAAAATCAAATTCTAGGTATTGTCCCTAAATTCTATTTACCTAATACTCGTGAGTTTTATGAAAAACGATGGTTTAATAGTGGATTTGATGTCATTGATCGGTTCCAATCAATCAAACTATTTGGGAAAGTCATTCCGTTTGGGAACTTGATCTTTGATGCTGGAGTTTTAAAGTTTGGCATTGAAATTTGCGAAGATATGTGGGCTACCATTACCCCAGGTAATCTTCTCAGTGTGAATGGAGCGAATACCATTATCAATATTTCCGCTTCCAATGAAACACTAGGGAAAGCCGAAATTCGTCGTAATGCGGTCTTAGAACACTCTCGGAAGAATTCTGGTGCTTATGTCTATGTCTCTGCAGGTCCAAGTGAATCCACCTCAGAAACCGTGTTTTCAGGCCATGATATCGTTGCTCGGAATGGGATGTTATTAACAGAAAGAGAACACTTCAAATTAGAAAGTGAAGTCATTTATGCTGATGTCGATTTAGAACGCATCATGCATGAACGTCGCAATACGACCAGTTTTCGTGACTCGGTTTTAAAATACCGGATTCAATACCAAACCATCCCTGTAGAATTACAAGAAAGTGAAACATTCGTCTTTACTCGAAAACAAGATGAAACCCCATTCGTTCCTAAAAAAGATCATTATGCGAATTTCCATCGCATTTCTTCGATTCAAGAATATGGCCTAGCCAAACGTCTTCGTCATCTCGAATTAAGTCATCTTTTAATTGGTGTCTCAGGGGGATTGGATTCGTCGTTAGCTCTTTTAGTCGCTTGTCGTGCTTTTGATTTGTTAGGACTAGATCGCAAAGGAATTATTGGCTTATCTATGCCTGGGATGCATACCTCCAATCGGACTAAAACCAATGCGATGAACTTAATGAAATCATTAGGAGTGACAGCCAAAGAAGTCAGTATTTCCGAACATGTGATGGACCACTTGCACTTGTTTGGGCACGATGGAAAAACCGAAGACCTCACCTATGAAAATGCTCAAGCACGAGCACGAACGATGCTGCTAATGAATATGGCAAACCAATACAATGGCATCGTTTTAGGCACCGGCGATTTGTCAGAAATCGCTTTAGGATGGTCCACCTATAATGGGGATCAAATGAGTATGTATAATGTCAATGGAGGTCTCCCGAAAACATTAGTTCGGTTTATGATTGAGTCCTATGCGAACTATGTGTTTGAAAATGAAACAAAAGTAACCCTTCAAGATATTCTAAATACGCCGATTTCGCCAGAATTAAAACAGAACCAAACAACAGAAGCGACGATTGGCAAGTATGAAATCAATGATTATATTTTATTCCGCTTTTTAGTCTGTGGCGATCCATTACCACGGATTGAGTTTATGGTTCAAAACACGTTTGGGTTAGGTCAAGAATTGACCAAACATTATGTGGAACAATTTGCAAAACGGTTTTACTCGCAACAATTTAAGCGTCAAGCATCCCCTGATGCCCCAAAAGTATTAGACTATGCCTTATCCCCTCGGAGTGATTGGCGGATGCCTTCTGATGTAAAAAGATAGGTGAAGAACATGAAAAAAGTCATCCTTGGATTAAGTGGTGGCGTCGATTCGAGTGTCGCACTAAAGTTGTTACTCGATCAAGGTTATGATGTCCAGGCTTTGTATATGCGCAACTGGGATTCAGCAGCAAACCAAGATATCTCGGGTAACCCTGAATTAAATGATCCTATTTGTTCGCAAGAACGCGATTATCAAGATGCACTAGCTGTCGCAAATCATTATCACGTGACCTTGCATCGTCACGATTTTATTGACGAATACTGGCATGATGTCTTCGAACACTTTTTAGCAGAATATCGGAAGGGGCGAACCCCAAACCCCGATATATTATGTAATAAATACATTAAATTTAAGGCCTTCCTTGAAGTTGCAAAGTCGTTAGGAGCGGATTTGATTGCGATGGGTCACTATGCTCAAGTGAAACGAGTGGGGGAGGAGTACTTTTTACTTCGTGGAGTAGATTCTAATAAGGATCAAACCTATTTTTTAAGTCAACTTACTCAGGAACAACTCCAAGTATCCTTGTTTCCGATTGGACATCTTGAAAAGAAAGAAGTTCGCAACATTGCATCTTTAGATGCTATTCCAACTGCCAAGAAAAAAGACTCAACGGGAATTTGTTTCATCGGGGAACGGGATTTTGGTTTATTCTTATCGAATTACTTACCTGCTCAAGCAGGAGAGATTATAACCACCAACGGAGACGTTCTAGGCACTCATCATGGGCTCATGAATTATACCATAGGCCAACGAAAAGGGTTGGGTATTGGGGGATCCCAGGTATTTGGTAATGAGCCGTGGTTTGTAGTTGGGAAAAACCTTCTAACCAACCAACTCATCGTTGGCCAAGGGTTTCATCATCCTCTATTATATTCCAATCGTTGTGAATTAGAAGAAGTGAACTGGATTCCAAAAGAGAAATCTCCCTACCAAAGCAATTTAACAGCGAAATTTCGCTATCGTCAACAAGACGTCTCCATCAATTTAGAATGGATTGATTCGACCCACTGCAGCGTGTTTTATCCTCAAGGAGTTCGTGCTGTTACCCCCGGTCAAGCCTGCGTCTTTTACCAGGGGGAACTGTGTTTAGGTGGTGGAACCATCTCAAAAGTCTATCAAGATACCATACTTCGTCAGTATTAGGAGGAACTCATGAAACTAGGACTCTGTTTCGCTGGCGGTGGTGCCCGCGGCAGTTATCAAGTTGGAGTAGCCATGGGGTTAGAAGAACTTGGGATTCTCTCACTTGTTGAAGCGTATTCTGGAACTTCGATTGGAGCGGTGAACGCTGCGTTTATCGCAACCAAACCGTTAGCCGATTTAGCCAACATATGGCTATCTTCGAATCCCGAAGACATCAAAAAAACAGAATCGATTTTTAGTCGAATCCGTAGTGAAAAACTTCATCTTATCGAGAATGGCATTTTCGAAATTAATAAATTGAAAGAATTAGTGTCTCAACATGTTGATTATCAAGCAATCTTGCAAAAAGATATCTATGTAACTGTATCGGAATCGGGAGAAGTGGATTCAGGTCTATTTGGATTGCTCAAGGCTTCCGTGAAACATTACATTCAAAAAGACCGTAAAGTACAATATATTCGTCTAGCCGACCAATCACAGGAAGATGTCTCGAAGTGCATCGTTGCTTCCTGTTCGATTCCCATTGTATTTCCTGCCGTATCGATGGAAGACAAACAGTTTTATGATGGGGGATTATATGATAACGTCCCTGTGACCCCTTTGATTGAAGCAGGATGTGATAAAATCATCGTCATTCATCTTCAACGAATCGACTGGATCATAAAACCTCATTTTGACGGAGTGGAGTTTTTCGAAATCCGCCATTCTGGTAGTTTAGGGGGAATTTTACATTTTGATCCTCAGCATGCGAATCGTTTAATCGAGTATGGTCTCGCCGATGTTAGAGCTTTAGAATCTGAATTAAGACAATTTATTCAAACCTAGAGGACGAAAGTCCTTTTTTCTTTGAAGAAATTCTTTGGTTTCTGCGTAATCATGTTTATGAGGTGAAGCAAAATGAAGAAAGCAATGA
Organism: uncultured Candidatus Izemoplasmatales bacterium; assembly: GCA_964483655.1. GTDB lineage: Bacteria > Bacillota_I > Bacilli_A > Izemoplasmatales > Hujiaoplasmataceae > JAUXXX01. Next base: position 29,526 of record CAZABW010000001.1, on the reverse strand, counting down.
TTTTTTTTGGTTTGGTTTTATTACTTGTTTGTCAAAGTGGAAGAGTATCGGCAAATTCCTATCTCAGCTATCAAGAAGTGGTCTTTGAAAACGATCAAGCAACTTTGCTCCGTGATTATACCGATGACCAAATGAAACAATTATATCGGCGGTATATGAGTCGAACCTTAATTGGATGGAAAGTGATGAAGATTCATCACCAAGAACCTGTCGAGTTTATTTCCGAAACAAAGTTGCGAATTGTGAATAATGGGTATTCCACAATCAAACACACGATCTCGATGACGACCAAAGAGGAAAGTAAGTTTCAAATCACGGCTTCTGGGGATATTGGGATTGATGTCAAAGGAGACATTAAAAAGTTTAAAGGTTCGGTTGACGCTTCCATCAAAACGTCGATTCAATATACGAAATCAACAACAAAAACAGAATCTTCGGATTTCGTGATCATTGTCGATCCTGGAACGGTTGTGACGATTCGATCACGGGGTCAAGGGATTGTCAATAATGGTCTAGCGATGTACTACATCTTGTGGATGAATACCCTAAAGGGAGGATGGGAAACATTTATTGTAACGACTGAATACTTTGAAATTGTGAAGGAAAAGTTATGATTCGCCGAATGTATTGGATTGTCATATCCCTATTATTACTGGGATTTCTAATGCTTTTCGTTTTCAAACTCAGCCAAGAAAAAGAGTTATTCATCTATACAGATATCGCTCAAAAGTCGTTCTTACTCGTTGAACGAGATGATGAGATTGTGATTGATCTATTTATCAATCATAATCAGACGTTTTATACAGAACTAACCTATCTTTCAACTAGTCGTTTGGTTGACGATACCCAAGAGATTCCTATCACCGTTGAAGAGTTTCGTTTCATAGGTTCGTTAGAGTTCGATCAGATTGGGTCTTTGTTTCATTATCAAGTTGTGATAACACTGGATGAACTCTTTCAGGATGCTTTTCATCTTGAATTGCAAAACACGTTCTTAATCCTCGAATACGATCCTAGGATATCTTTATCCTTACCCATTGGTTCACTTGACTTACGACACCCCCCTGTGTATGAAGATGCCTATTTAGGAATCTTTCATTTGTATGCGATCCCATCAACCTGGGAAAACTGTCCTTCCATGAGTGCGCTTGTCATCGGTTTAGAACCAAAACAACAAACTCCCATTGAAATACACCGTATCAATTTGGGATTCCAAGGCGATTCTTTCGCATTTAGTCAGCAAATCCTTGTTTATACCCCCACAGAAGCGGTGAAGCCTTACCCACAACGAAGCGATTTTTCCTCAATCGAAGAACCGATTATCCTAACGAATCAAGAAGTTTACCTGTTCACCGAGTTCGAACCTTTCGCAGTTCATCGATTTTATCTATCGATTGATTACTCAGTACATGGAATTCATAAAACATTATGGATTGACGATTTTATCTACTACTCCATACCTATAGAAGGAGGATGTTATGAACGACAACTACACCGAACCCTTGTCTCTGATTTCCGTTCATAAACTCACGAAACGATATCAACGAAAAATCATTTTCGAAGGGATTACAACTCGTTTCCATGAGGGAACTTTCTATGTCTTATGTGGGGATAATGGCAGTGGAAAATCTACATTTCTAAAATGTATCATGGGGTTGATTCACTATGATGGAACCATTCAAGTACAAAAACAGAAACGAATCGGGTATGCGCCAGAGCAATATGTGATGCCCGAGTGGATGACCGTGTATCAATTTCTCGATACGCTTGGTCGCGTATCAACCCATCGAAAACGTCAATACACCCTAGATTATTATTTGGATTACTTTGATTTATTGCCCTACAAGCACCAACGAATTGGAGTGTTATCCAATGGTGGAAAACAGAAAATTAATGTCATTCAAGCTTTGATGGATGAACCGGACATTTTGATTCTCGATGAACCATTACGGGCTCTGGATGAGAGTTCGATTCACAAGATGATTACTCTATTGCAAACACGGATTGCTTCGAAATGTACGATTGTTTCCACCCATTTAGTAGAGTGCTTTGAGCATATTCCTAAAACCATTATTACGTTCCCGATCGATGTACACATACCTACTCATTCATGATCGATTTTTACGATCCAACAAAGAATCGATTTTTCGAATTATTATCTTACTTGTATTTCTCTTGGGAATCTTGATTTCAACGTATGCTCTTGAACCGATTGAACAATCTTACATCATGACAAATGACCCACTTTTTTATGTTCAAGGGTGTTTTCAATGGTATTTGCTCGTTTCACAAGTCGTAATATTAAGTCTTTGGATAGGGGGCTTAACCAAAGAGAGTACCTTGTATGATATCTATCTTATAAAACCATTCTATAAACAAAAACAACTGGTTTGTAGTCGTTTCCTGTATTTGATGCTTATGACAATGAAATGGTCGTTTTTATTGGGTATATCTTATATTTCGGTTCTGTTCATCGTCGGTTCTGTTGGGTGGGTGGTTTCATTCAACTGGATGCACTTTGCTTATCACACGTTAAGTTGTATGACTCTTGGTTGTATGATGGGACTCATTTCAAAATTGATCTCTCATCGAATCGCTTATTTCTTCTTGATCGCTTGGTTAGGGTTTTGGATTGTGTCGTTTTATACTCCTTCGCCTTATCTAATGAAGATTCAAGAAATCATTGCGATTCCTTCGTGGAACATCGATCACTATGTCTACATTTATCGCTTGGAACATTATCTTCCCTTTGGGATTCTCGTAGTGGCTTTCCACTTGATATTCCTGAATCTCTACTCCCCAAACTAGTTGCGTTATGATATAATACCCATAAGATAGGACGTGATTTCGATGCAACCCTACATTTATGGGCCGGTCTTTTTTCGACTCTCCATGCAATTAGAACAAGCCCCTCTACAGTCCTTCGAAGCAGCGGAAGAGCAAGCACGCTTGAAGGATGCCATTCTTCAAACCAAGCAGTGGTACCAAACTTTAGCAGTTGGTGTAGATGAAGAACAAACACAATTTCACGAAACCCTGCTTTTCTATCAAGCGATTTTAGATGATGAAGAAGTGCTTTCTGCGATATCCAAAAAAATCGATAAGAAGCATTTACGAGCTGAAGAAGCAATCCGAGATGTTTTTTTAGATTATTCTAAGAAATTACTACAAGCTGACTCTTATTTTCAACATCGTGTTTATGATTTACATGATGTTCAAACCCAGATTGTTTTCTACCTAAGAGAAGCGCAAATGAGTTCCAACGAACACCGTCAACCCCAAAGCAAACCTTATATCCTTTTAATGGAACGTTTGACGATTTCCGATTTCGCATGGTTGGATTTTAACGATATGTTAGCAGTCGTTGCGGAACAAGGGGGATATAACTCCCACGCTGCAATTATTTTGCGTTCCAATGACATTCCTTTGTTTATCATTCCTGATGTCATCCGTCATGTTCAAAACGACGATCCCATCTTAATTGACACCGCTTTACAAACCGTTCAGTTTAAACCCTCTCCACGGGTTTTATCAAAAATAAAGCCGTTCGAAAAGGCAAACCCGAAACGTCATCCACAATCGATAAAGAGTCCCATTATTCTATCCCCGAATCAAACAATCCATTTATATCCTGCCTATTCTAACAGCAAAGAACTAGATACGCCCATCATCAAAAATAGTGAAGGCATCGGTTTGGTACGAACCGAGTTTTTTGCGTTAGAAAAAGGAGATTTTTTATCAGAACTAGAACAATACCAACTCTATTTAGAAATCGCTTCAAAATTAGCTCCAAAACTCGTTTATTTCCGATTATATGATATTGAACCCGATAAGGCGACACTGGTAACGTCCCCATCGGGATACGGTATTCACTTCTTTAATCAACATGAAAATCTTGTCCGAAGTCAGATGAAGGCTTTACTACGGGTTAGTTTGAAGCACCCCATTGCCATCACCATCCCCATGATTGAGAATCCACAAGATGTTCCTCCTATCAAAGCCTTACTTGAAAGTTGTATGAAGGAGGTAGAACCGGATGCCAGTGAAACGGTGTTTCAATATCAATTAGGAGTCATGTTAGAAACCCTACCGATTATTCATCAATTAGAAAAGTTGCGTGAGATTCAGTTCATCCAAATCGGAAGTAACGATTTACTTTCCCGGTTGTTAGAGATTCCTCGCGATAGTTCTCACTTTCAAGTCGATTTGTTTTACGAACCCCTCTTTTTACGAACGATTCGGCGAATGGTTGCGTTTGGAAATCAAAAAGGGATTCCTTTGTTTCTCTGTGGAGAAGCTGCTAACCACCCGGCTATTGTGACGATTCTCATCGCTTTAGGCATTCAACGTTTCGTGCCAACGATTTCTAAAGTCCTTGAAACCTACCACGGGCTGGATGCGAAGCGTATTGATTTATTAGCCAATATGCTTCCGCAAATTTGTTCTTATGAATCGATTCAACAGGTTCAAAAGAAGTTAAGATTCTTGTAATAAAAACAAATATGTTTTGTTCGCTTTTCTTAATTCTATAGAGATATTGGCTTTCCAATTGATTGAATCTACGAACAGTGATATAATAGGTCAGTCATAATTTACGGAGGATTGTATGTGCGGAATTGTAGGCTATTTAGGGAATCAAAAAGCCAGTGACATCATTTTATCAGGGTTATCAAAACTAGAATATCGGGGATATGATTCCTGTGGTATTTGCTTTTTTGGTGAAGAACAAAAAACGTTTGTTACCTATAAAGATAAAGGCCGGGTTGATCATTTAATCCATGATTTTGATTATCGGGAAAGCAATCATCTCGCGATTGGACATACACGATGGGCGACTCATGGAAAACCCAATCAAATCAATTCACATCCCCATTTTTCAGCGACCACACGGTTTGCCTTAGTTCATAACGGCGTCATCGAAAACTATAAAGACCTCACAACAAAGTATCTAAGCCACGTTGTTTTTAAAAGTGAAACGGATACTGAGGTTATCGCCAATTTAATCGACCATTTCGCAAAAGAAATGCCGGTCGAAGAAGCAATTCGCAAAACGTTGTCATTAATTGAAGGCTCGTATGCCTTACTGATTATCGATACCGAGCACGATGGTCACATCTACGCTGCAAAAAATAAAAGCCCGTTATTATTAGGAACTGGAAAAGAAGGCATCATTTTAGCTTCTGATGTCATGGCTATGGTGGGTTATGCCAATCAATACTATCCGATTGAAGATAAAACCTTCACATCGGTTCAAAAACTCGCTGATGGCGTTTATGACTTCGATGTTTGTGATATCATCGGACATCCTATTACTCCAAAATTTTTGAAAATCGATCTTGTCCTTGATGAAATTGGCAAAGCGGGATATGATCATTTTATGTTAAAAGAGATTTGCGAACAACCCAGTGTTGTACGAAAAATCATGTCTAAGTATTTGGATCAAGATCGGATTTTACTGGATGAATCGATCCTATCACAAATTCGTCAAGCTGAACGGATTTATATCCTCGCGGCTGGGACGAGTATGCATGCAGGATTTGTTGGAAAGTATTTATTTGAGCATCTATCCGCAATTCCGACTGAAGTCTTTATTGCGAGCGAATTTGCTTATAATCAACCCCTCTTGGTCAAGAAGCCTTTCTTCATCTTTATTTCGCAATCGGGTGAAACTGCCGATTTACGAGCATGTTTAGTGAATGTAAAAGCCTTAGGCCACCCCACATTAACCATTACCAATGTTGCGACATCCACTTTGGCTAGAGAAGCATCGATGTTTTTAGAAATCCATGCTGGTCCTGAAATTGCAGTAGCGTCCACAAAAGCCTATGTCGGACAAATCATGATTTTAACGATTCTTTCTTTCGCCTTATCGAATCAAAAACTATTCGACCTCCATATGGAACTTTCACGTGTCGCGATTGCGATGGAAGCGATTATTGATGATCGCGAATATATTCAACGTTTAGTCAAACAACACTTTACCAAACGCAATTGTTTCTACATTGGTCGCGGTCTTGATTACTACACTTGTTTAGAAGCGGCTTTAAAACTGAAAGAGATTAGTTATATCCAAACGGAAGGATTCGCTGCTGGTGAGTTAAAACATGGTACGATTGCCTTAATTGAAGACGGTGTTCCTGTTATTGCGATTATCTCGCAATCCAACATTAACAATAACACCCGGGCAAATATCAGGGAAGTTACCGCTCGAGGAGCTGTCAAACTTGTCATATCGTTACAATCTTTGTCCGATGTGAGTGATGAAATCATTTTGATGGATGTTCATGAGATGTTATCTCCTCTCGTTACAGTCATTCCCACTCAACTCATTGCTTATTACTCTGCTTTGGAACTTCATCGGGACATTGATAAACCTCGAAACTTAGCCAAATCGGTCACAGTGGAGTAGTGGTAGATATGAAATATTTTGGCACAGATGGAATCCGCGGCGTTGCGGATGAATTCCTTACCGTTGAATTAGCGACTCGTTTGGGCCGCTCTTTGTCTTTACTTTCTTCAAAGAAACTCATCATAGGGATGGACACTCGAGACTCTTCAAAGCGGTTAGCAGAAGGGGTCTTACAAGGAGCTTTAGAGGTCGGGATTGATGTCGCCCTTTTAGGGGTCGTTCCAACGCCACTTTTAGCGTTTGCGTCCATGCAATATCAATGTTTAGGGGTGATGATTACTGCCAGTCATAATCCCTATCAAGATAATGGTTTAAAGGTCTTCCAAAGTGGAAAGAAACTCTTTTTAGATGACGAAGAAGCTTTAGAAAAAGGGCTGAATAACCCAAAGATTCTTGTCCCTGCTTCAGACAAAGGTCAAATCTTTCAAGCGAACAACGTAATCAATGACTATTTATCGCTCTATCAAAATCTTCTCGCCCTCACTCAAGAACCAATCGCGTTTGATTTTGCGAACGGAGCGACTTCCCTTCTAGGACCGACTCTTTTCGCGAAATATTTCCCAAACATGCTTACAATTGGCACGACACCCGATGGTTTTAACATCAATCGGGGGGTAGGTTCCACACATCTTGAAGCAGTTTCTGAAGTTGTAAAAACTCATCATTGTCGCTATGGCTTAGCCTTTGATGGCGATGGCGACCGCGTATTGATGGTGGATGAACAAGGTCATGAAATCAATGGAGATCAACTTATCTATGTAATTGCGAAATACCTAAAATCGACCAATCAATTAAATCATGATACCGTTGTTTTAACAAAAATGAGTAATCTTGGCGTCATCCAAGCATTAGAAAGCCATGGCATTCATGTCATTCAAACCGATGTTGGTGATAAATATGTCATCGATGCTATGGATCAGTTTGACTTTCAATTAGGTGGGGAAAACTCTGGGCATATCATCAATCGTTTGCTTATTAACACCGGTGATGGCATGTTAAACGCTGCTTACCTGTTCATGATTCTACGGAAAACGGGGGAATCCTTGTCCAGTCTTTCCCAAGAGATTGAGTGGTATCCAGATCGACTGGTGAATCTGAAAGGAATGAATCGGGATTTAGTCAAACATCCCGAGATTCGAGCACTTGTTACATCAATCGAGCAGGAATTAGGAAAATATGGTAAAATCTTAGTACGAGCATCTGGAACCGAACCATTGATTCGGATTTCTTGTAGTGCAAAAACGGAAGAACTTGTTAATCATTATATTGATGTCATCAAACAGAAACTGATTTCACTAGAATAAAAATGTTGGGGGAGTATCATGAAAACATATGCGATTATTTTAGCGGCGGGTAAAGGAACTCGAATGAAAACGGAAATGCCAAAGTGTGCGTATCCGTTGTTAAAGAAACCGATGATTGCCTATATTGTCGAGAATATTCAACAGGCACGCGTCACCGACGAACTCATTGTTGTGGTGGGTCATAAACGCGAAGTCATTCAAGAAATTTTAGGTGACCGGGTAACGTATGCGATTCAAGATCAACAGTTAGGCACCGGACACGCGGTTAAAATTTGCGAAAACTACGTTCTCGATTTAGAGGGGCATACGATGATTTTACCTGGAGATATGCCATTAGTTGACCATGCGACCATTGAACATGCCTTTAAAGAACATTTTTCCCATAACAATGACCTGACCGTCTTGACAACCAAATTGGAAGATCCTACGGGTTATGGACGCATTTTACGCCAAGCCGATGGTAGCCTCGATGCAATCATTGAGCATCATGAAGCCAACAAAGAACAATTATTGGTCAATGAAATCAACACGGGCGTTTATGTTGTGCAAAATCGTTATTTGTTTGAGTCATTACGGGAAGTAAAGAATGATAACTCCAAACAAGAATATTATTTAACCGACATCATTCACATCATGAAAGCTAAAGGTCAAAAAGTAGGAACGTATCTCATTAAGGAATCCTATAAGACCATGGGTGTGAACGACCTTTATACGTTAAGCATCGCTGAAGCAAAACTCCGCGCAGTCATCAATAAGCAACTTATGATTTCGGGTGTGGCGATGATTAATCCTGACACCATTACCATCGGTCAGAACGTCATTATTGAAGAAAATGTAACCATTCACCCTAACACCTATATCACCGGAAACTCGATTATCAAAAAAGGCGCTCAAATCGGACCGAATACTGAGATTCATGAAAGTATCATAGGCGAACGGGTCGTTTGTCGACACTCTTTGGTTTTTAACTCGATTGTTCATGAAGATACCACGATTGGACCCTTTGCCCATTTACGTGATGGCGCAAATATTGGTGCCCACAACCGCATCGGTAACTTCGTCGAAGTCAAGAAATCAACCCTAGGTTCGAATACCAAAGCGTCTCATATCGCCTATATTGGCGACGCCACGATTGGTGATAATGTCAACTTTGGATGCGGAGCGATCACCGTGAACTACGATGGCACCAATAAATACCAAACCATTATCGGTAATGACGTCTTCATTGGTTGTAATGCCAACTTAATCGCTCCCATCGTGATTGGGGACAATAGTTTCATCGCTGCTGGATCAACGCTAAACAAGAATGTTCCGAATGATGCCTTAGCCATCGCCCGAGCTTATCAAGTCAATAAGGAAAATTACGTTCGAACTATGAATGGAAGAAAAAAGGAACATAAATAGTTTGACAAATGGAATTGTTTCCGATATAATAATGATGGAAAAAAAGTAGAAAGTAGAAGTCCCCTTCTCACCCGATTGCTCGATCAATGGGTTTGTGCTACAAAGATGATTTTCTTTGTTCATGAAGTGGGTACTTTGTATCCACTTTTTCATTTCTGGAGGTGTTCTTTATTTATAACAACAAACCGATTAAAAAAGATGAAACACTCGTCAATGAAGAGATTCGTTTTAAAGAAGTCTTACTCATTGGGGCTGAAGGCCATCAGTACGGCGTAAAACCAACCAAAGAAGCACAATATATTGCTCAAAGAGAAAATTTGGATTTGGTTTGTGTTGCACCACAAGCAACGCCACCCGTATGCAAATTGATGAACTACAGTAAGTTTCGTTATGAACAACAACGGAAAGCTCGGGAAGCGAAGAAGAATCAAAAGGTCGTTGAACTGAAAGAAGTTCGGTTATCTGCAGTTATTGATACCCACGATTTTGAGACAAAGCTTCGTCATGGGATAAAATTTTTGGCTGATGGTAATAAAGTCAAAATTTCCATCCGCTTACCATACCGTGCAGGGGCCCCTTTAATCAGCCAAGGAAAAGAAGTTATCTATAATTATCTTCAACGATGTGCTGAAGTAGGCGACCCAGAGAAAGATATCGCGGTAGAGGGTCGTAATTTATCGATTACTGTATCACCAAAGAAAAAATAGAGCATAACATGGAGGAATGAACAATGCCTAAAATGAAGTCCCATTCGGGAACAAAAAAACGTTTAAAAAGAACGGGCACCGGACTATTAATGCGGAAAAGCACCTTCGGTGGTCACTTAATGAGTCACAAAACCCCAAAACAAAACCGTCAACATCGTCGTAGTGAAGTCGTAGATGCTTCCGATGTGAAACGCATTAAGCACCTAGTGCCTTATTTGTAAGAGTAGGAGAATAATAACATGGCCAGAGTAAAAGGCGGTATTGTAAGCCGTCAACGTCGTAAAAAAATTATTAAATTAGCAAAAGGCTACTACGGAGCCAAGCACATTCTATTTAAGACCGCAAAAGAACAAGTGATGAACTCACTTGCCTATGCTTATCGCGATCGTCGCCGTAAAAAACGCGACTTCCGCAAATTATGGATTACCCGGATTAATGCGGCTGCTCGTTTAAACGGACTATCTTATTCTCGTTTAATCAATGGTTTAGCTGTTGCGAACATTGAAGTGAATCGGAAAATGCTTTCTGATATCGCTATTCAAGATCCCAAAGGCTTTGAAGCGATCTGCAAACAAGCAAAAGACGCGTTAAAAAAACAACCCACGAAAGAATAGAGTCTAGCAATAGACTCTTTTTCAAATGGAAATGGAGGATTTATAATGAAGCCTTACAAGAAACCATCAAACTTGAAATTCTTTCCCTATCTGATTTTAGGTGTCTTATTCACCTCGATTTTAATTGTTGTGCTTGTGGGTTTACTTCCAAAACCTTACCGGTTTAATACCCCTGAGAATACCTGGGAATCTTATATTCGGGCCATCAATGAAAATGAGATTGAATGGTATGCCAATGTTTTCTTTGATCGCGATACGCCCACTTATCAAGCCGTTTTAGACGATGAAGAATTAATTGCGGAAATGTTGGGAATGGAAAATGTTGCTACGATGGAGTTTCGCTATTCCACCGATATCCAGTATGATTGGAATGTAACCCGAATTGCCCAAGCGAAAATCTATTATGAAATTGATGATGTTCCTTTGAGTCGTGAACTTACTGTTGTGTTTCGCTTTGTGGAAGATCGCTGGTATATTTATCTCCCTGACTAAAAAATAGAAGAAGGCCTCGGCCTTTTTTTTCTTGTATTCAGCGGTAATTTTTGATAATATGTGTATCAAGAGGATGTGATAGCTTGCTACCGATTATTGTAAATAACATATCGAAACGATTTCACTTATCAAAAAAGCAACAAAAGATTGAACAAACCCATGAAAAAGTCAAAGTTGCTGTGAACCAATTATCTTTTCAAGCAAACCCAGGCGAAATTTATGGCCTTTTAGGCCCTAATGGGGCTGGCAAAACAACGGCTTTGCGTTGTATTTCCACCTTAATGAAACCCGATGAAGGAGAGATATCGATTGGAGCGATTTCGCTTCAAAAACAACCCGATGAAGCTCGTAAACACATCGGTTTTCTCACCAGTGAATTGAAGTTGGAAGATTTCTTTACACCCAATTACCTCTATGACTATTTCTCTAATTTGTATGCGATTGAGCCAAGTGTATCCAAATCAAGAAAAGAAGCCATGTTTCAACGATTTGGAATTAGTCAATTCGCAGAAGTAAAAGTGGGAGAATTATCCACTGGGATGAAGCAAAAAGTTCAAATCGCGATTGCTTTGGTCCATGATCCTAGCGTTATTATTTTCGATGAACCTACGAATGGTTTGGATATTCTAACTGCTAAAGTTGTAACCGACTATCTAAAAGAATTGCGTGATGCGGGAAAAACGATTATTATTTCTACACATATCTTTAGCCTTGTGGAACGGCTTTGTGACCGTGTCGGGATTATCATTCATGGAACACTCAAAGCAGAGGAAATCTTGTCTGATTTGAATCGCCAAGAAGCTTCTCTTGAAGCCCTGTTTTTCCACTTAATGGAAGAAAGTGAGGGTGAAACTCATGCGTAGTATTTGGACCATTTTTAAAAAAGAATGGGATCGCGTCATCAAAGATAAACGTCTTATTCTCACTGTGATGATTTTACCAGGTTTGATGATTTTTTTAATCTATTCGTTTATGGGGAGCGCCCTTCAGTCGATGGAAGACAACCTTCCTTCCCAAATCGCTTTGGTTAACCCACCTCAATCATTTCTTGACCTTCTCGACGGGGATGCCTATTCCAAATGGACCATCGAAACGATTCAAGCGAATGAAGTCGAGTCCTATAAAGATCAAATTGATGAAGGCAATTGGCAATATGTCATCCACTTTCCCGCTAGTTTTGAAACAGATATTTTACTTTTAGGAAAACCAATGGCTTGGATTTACTACAACCAAAATGAAATGGCATCCAGTGTCATCTACCAAAGTATGCAAAGTGTTCTTTATATTTATCATCAACAATGGGTTCAAAACCGCTATGGCGATACTACCATATTCGAGTTGGATACTCAGAGCATCGAATTAGATGAAAATAAGCAACAAGGCCAAGTGATGTCACTCCTCTTACCCATGTTAACGATTATGTTTTTGTTTAGTGGTGCCATGGCAATTGGGCCTGAGTCCATCGCTGGAGAAAAAGAACGAAATACGATTGCGACCTTATTAGTGACCCCCGTCAAGCGAAGTCACATCGCCATTGGTAAAGTCTTAAGTTTATCCGTTTTATCGCTCCTTTCAGCGCTTTCATCCTTTATTGGAATCATTACATCCTTACCTAAACTCATGCAATCAAGCGAACTTGACATGAGCATTTATAGCGTCGTGGATTACGCTCAAATTTTATTTCTCTTGTTTTCCACGGTATTTGTCATCGTTGGGATTATTGCCATTGTTTCTGCTTACGCGAAAAACTTGAAGGAAGCAGGAACCTTAATCATGCCTTTTTACATTATTACCATCTTAGTAGGTTTGTCATCCATGTTAGGATCAGGTGCAAACACAAATCTATTCGCTTACTTGATTCCGATTTATAATACTGTCCAATCTCTTACCGCTATTCTTACGTTCGAAGCGAATACTTGGCTTTATGTTTTGATCTCAGTTTTAGCCAATATCGGCTACTTGGTGATCTTTATTAGTATCTTACGACTTATGTTCCAAAACGAAAAAATCATGTTTGCCAAATAGGGGGATGGTTATGGCTACTGTCAATCGAATCCATATCTTTGGAGCTGCTGGAAGTGGTTCGACTACACTGGCCAACGCTTTAGTTCCCTATGGTTTCTCTCACATCGAAGTGGATGAAGCCATGTTTGAACCTTCGGATCCCCCCTTTTTAAAAAGAAGAACCGAAAAAGAAACCTTAGACTACTTACTAAAACAACTCCATCAAACCCAGAAAGCCGTTATTTCTGGTGCAATGGTTGGCTTTGGTGATGGCATCAAATCAACCATTGATCTATTCGTATTTCTCCATATCCCGGTTCAGGTTCGTATTGAACGCATTAAAGAACGCGAACGCAAACGATTTGGTTCTCGTGTTGAAATGGGGGGCGATATGTATCAAATGCATATGGACTTCCTGGCATGGGTCAAAGCATATGAATCCGGTGATGAAACCGTTCGTAGTCTCGCTCAACATAAAAAATGGCTCCAAGATGTTTCGAAACCGATTATTGAAATTACCGAAGTCCAACCCCTCGATGAAATCGTCGAGCGGATTCTACCCTATTTGAGGTGAGTTCCTTGAGTCCAACCCTTGTCTTTATCATTCAATCGATGGTATCGATCTTTCTTCTGTATTTTGTTTTGAGTGCAACATTTCGATATCATCTCTCCATGAATCGAATCCTATTCTTCTTTTTCGCATGCTTTTGTGCAATGGGACTCCTACTCATTGATGAAACTTTGCTTTGGTTTGTATTACCAGTGGGAGTTTTGGGGATTCTTTGTGTGATCGGATTATTCTTATCTATCAAATACAAACGTCATGGATTGTTTGCCTTTCATGTGTATCGCCATCAAGAGGGCTTTTACCAACAAGTCTTACAACTTTTAGAAAAGGACTATCACATTCCTGCAGATCAAGTCATCTATTGTAAGAAGAAACCTTTTTTATTCGTCGTGAGAGGGATTGATTTTCGTTCCTTTCTTTGTTTTCAAAAACAATTTGATAAACTCTATCTTCGTGAAGTTGTTACTTCATTTTGGGCGAAATATCTTCCCATCATCTTTGTTTTCATGATTCTAGCTGCGTATTGGCGATATTAAGGAGGTTTTCATGGACGCTACCCCGATTCAAGCAAAACAACTCCTCGTTCGTACCAAGGAAGGCAATAAATGGTTTGGGATTGATTACAATCTCAATCTTTATCGTGGTTGTAGTCATGGTTGTATCTATTGTGATTCTCGTAGTGAATGTTACCAAAACAACAATTTTGACCGCGTTCAATATAAAGAAAACGCCATCGATTTGTTATACAAGGAGATTGCTTCGAAAAACAGGCACTCTGTGATTGGATTTGGATCAATGTCTGATCCTTATAACCCCATTGAAAAAGAACTGGAACTGACAAAAAAAGCATTAGAAGTGCTCGATTATTATCAAATGGGAGCGATTCTCATTACCAAAAGTGATTTAATCTTACGTGACCTCGCTATTTTGAAACGAATCCATACTCATTCTCCACTCTGCGTGATTTTCACAATCACGACGACCCACGAAGCCCTACAAAAAAAACTCGAACCACATGTTACGACCACACAAGATCGCTTGAAGGCAATCAAGAAGTTGTCTGACCAAGGCATTCCCTGTGGTGTTTTGATGATGCCAATCATCCCGTTTATCAATGATACCCTTGAAAATGTCGAATCGATTGTTCATCGGAGTAAAGAATCAGGCGCTTTTTTTGTCTATCCATCGTTTGGCGTTACTTTACGTGATCGACAACGGGATTATTTTTATCAAATGATTGATCGAGAATTCCCAGGCCTTAAAAATGTCTACATGGATACCTTTGGAAATCGGTATAGTTGTCAATCCCCAAAAGCAGCTGAACTCAAACGTGCTTTTGTGTTTGAATGTCGGAAACAAAAACTATTTTATGGGATGAATGACATTGTCCAAACCATCAAACCAACCAAATCGAAACAATTGACTTTATTCTAAGGAGGACCATTCATGACGTTATTAATTGAATATATGAGCAACAATATGGTGTTCTTTGGCATTTTGTTTGGCTCGATTGGACTCACCGTTTTCATTTACTTGGCCTATTCCCACATAGTCCTAAAAAAACCTAAGCGCCATTCCTTCTCTGAACCAACGATCTCAAAACCTAAAAGTCCAACAAATGAACCCATGGAAGACAAATCAGAAAGTAAAGTGGAAGCTGGAATCAAGGTTGTCGATGGAGAAATTGCGACGGTTTTTAAAGCAGAACAAGACCCCATACATCCTTTCGAAGCGACCTTAGACACAAACACTGACAAAGAGGAACCTGCTGAGGAGGAGTCATCGGACGAATCAATGAAAGAAGTCGATTCGCCAATCGAATCCAATCAAGAAAACCTCATTCCAAAAGAAATCAAAAAACCGTTAGGAAAATACCATGTGATGTTTCGTCAAAGCGACCAAAAATGGATTGTCAAGCGCGAAAATAGTAGTAAAATCGTCCGATCCCTCGAAACCCAAAAAGAAGCTATCTCGTATGCGACCATCAAAGCCTTAACGAATGACACAACCGTTGTTATTCATAAAAAAGATGGAAAAATTCGTAAACAGAACTATTCCAAATCATCCCCTGAAGACGAAACCGAAAAGTAATCGGTTTTGTTTTTTTTCCAACAAAATCGGATTGACATTTGTTTATTAGATGAAATACAAAATAATGTTCACTTCGTGATACAATATTAACGAGGTGAAATGATGAGTGATCGATTCCATAGTTTAATTCAATCCTTGCGTCAAGGGAGTTCGCAAGCCTTTGACCAACTTTATGAGGAAACGCATCGCGTCGTCTATTTTTCGATATTAGGTGTGATTCAAGATAAGCAACTTGCGGAGGATTTACTCCAAGATACCTATATGCGGTTCCTCGATTATTTACCGCAATACAAGAATGACAATCTTATTAGTTATCTTGTAACGATGGGGAAGCGACTTGCAATCAATGAGTATCACAAGCGGAAACGACTTCAATTCACGGAAGAAACGATTGATTACGTCCCTGCATTTGATGTCTATCCATTGACTGTTGTACAATCAGAAAAACAAGCAATTATTGACCAAGCACTTCAAGTTTTGACCCAAGAAGAACGAAATATTGTCATTTTATACAATATAGCGAACCTAACCCATAAAGAAATCGCACAAGCCTTGGATCGTCCTTTAGGAACCATCACTTGGATGTATCAGCGTGCTTTAAAGAAAATGCAAGCAGCCGTGAAGGAGGTGGAAAAATGAAAAAACATCAACTAGAACAGTTTTTGAAAGAGAATATGGCTTTTGAACCCATTACCAAGCCAACGTTTGAATTGGACTTAGCTCCCCTTTCTAGTGCAGTCGTTTTTCCCCCATGGAAGCGTATTCTCATCGCAACGTTTTCTTTCTTTTTCTTAGCCTTGTCGGGCGTTTACTTCAACCTTCGCTATCAAGTAGAAAGTGTTGTTTCCGTTGATTTTAATCCTTCATTCGATTTAAAAGTCAATTATTTCGGAGAAGTAATTGGATATGATGCGCAAAATAGTGATGCCGAACAACTACAAAATCAACTTCCAAAACACCCCCTTTCTCCAGCCCAAGCCATCGAAGAACTCTACCAATTGAGTATCGAAAAAGGCTTTGTCTCCACGAATCAAGCGAATGTCTTCTTAATCGGATTCCATGAATCGTCGCCCACTCAAAGTACTCGCTTTGTCGCGTCTCTCGAAGAAGCGAATCAATCCTCAATCTTTTTCTTGTTTCTGAGTGATAGTTCTGTTTCTACCTCTACGCGGTTTTATAAAGTTCAGACAACCACTCCCGAATTTTCTGGAACAGAGAATGTTGATTCCTACCAACCCTCTTACCAGGAAACTCCAGAAACCGAAATCGATCGTCATAACTTGTTAACGAAACCTTTGCGTCAGTTAACTCCATCAGAACGAGTTGCTTTAGCCAATTCTTTAGAGATTTCCTATGCCAAATTATCCTTGATCATCGAAATCCTTATTTTTGAAAACAAAACCGAAGACTTAACCCGATTCTTCGAGTATGTTCGTAGTAACATCAATTCGCTTGCCTTACGACTCCCTCGATAA
Source organism: uncultured Candidatus Izemoplasmatales bacterium (assembly GCA_964483655.1). Classification (GTDB taxonomy): domain Bacteria; phylum Bacillota_I; class Bacilli_A; order Izemoplasmatales; family Hujiaoplasmataceae; genus JAUXXX01. The sequence continues at coordinate 12,458 of CAZABW010000001.1, read as the reverse complement.
ATAAAACAAAAAGACGATTTTCGCTTTCGAAAATCGTCTTTTCTTTAGTTAGCAGGTTGAATCTTTCGTTGAATTCGAAAGAATATACGGTACACAATGTAGAAGCCAAGAACGATTAACACAATCACTAAGCCAACATGATATCCATGAGGAATCTGATTTAAAAGGGGAATGGGTCCTTGATAAAACGGATTTTTTGTCATAAACATAAAATTAGCATTGGGATCGACAAACAGATTGCCATAAAGTGCCCACAGGGCAGTCAGTAGAGAACCAATCAAGGACCGATACCAAAACTTGGCCTCTAGCTTAAACTCACCCATCCGGATTAAAAAGAGCGGGAGGACGACTAAAATCAAATGGACCACTAAACTACGAATCATCGGAAACGTAATGGTAAACGGATCCCCAAAGAGAACAGTAGAAGGGTAAAGAATCACAGCGATACCACCAATTACACTCGTGGTATAAATAAAATCTTTCATCGGTTTAATGTTAAACCAAATAACAAAAGGAAGTAACACGTTATTTATCCCACACATTTGAAAGCTTATCAATGTTCGCCAGTCCCAGAATGAATGACTAAAACTACTGACGGGTTCTTCAAAAGCGTAATATTCATAAATGAAGATGACTTCGCCTGCGTATTTAAAGAATAACAACAGAATACACATAATGGTAACAAGCAACTTATTTCGCTTATCAGAAGTCATTTTATACCGGGATAACATCCAGTAAATCACGAAGATAGAAACACCAATATAAATAAAATGAGGAAGCGTGAATAGATAGCCATCTGGTAAAACATCCATTCCTTCACTCGAAAAAAAGCGAGCTAAAAACATAGAATCCTCCTCAGTATAATTAGATTTATTATATCGTATTTTATCATAAACCTGTGACTTTTTTAAAGATTCGCTCAAAATTTGAAAGCGCTCGCTTTTGTTTTTTCAAAAATAGTGTAAAATAGAAAGTCTACAAGAGGTGAAATGTGATGATTACCATTCATGTTCAAGAACAAACAATCCAAAAAAGCCAACCTTTTCGATTAGAAGAGTTAGCGAATCAGTTAGGAATCCATACCGTTGCGGCGACAGTCAATAATCGCTTACGGGAGTTAAACTATGTCGTTTCACAAAACGCAAAAATCGACTTTTTAACCACCGCAAATTACGACTATGGCCGCATTTATGCCACTTCCATGCGGTATTTAGTCGTCATGGTAGCGAAGAAACTGTTTCCCAAAGCCCAAATTAAATTCCTCAATAGTATTTCGATGGGGATTTATGGTCGTTTCGTAGAAGGCGTGATTACTCCTGAAATGGTCCATGCGATTAAACTCGAAATGAAACGGATGATTGATTTAAATCTTCCCATTATTCGAAAACAAATGCCAATCACAAAAGTAAAACAAATTTACAAACAAGAAGGTTATTTCGATAAAGTTGAAACCTTGAAATATCGAAAAGAGATCGTCAATATCTATGAATGCGATGGTTATCTCAACTATATGTATGGTTATATGGTTCCATCCACTGGCTATCTCAAAGAATTTGAGATTCTCAGTTATTACCCTGGCTTTTTAATTCGCTATCCCCGTCTCGAAGCCAAAGGTCAAATTCCTGAGTTCACCGATAGTCCTGCCTTTCTTCGAGTCCTCAATCGTGCAGAGCAGTGGGCGATTCGGTGTCAAGCAGAAATGATTTTTCAAATGAATCAAATCGTTGAAAAGAAGAGCGAAGTAGCATTTGTGAATATGTGTGAGACACGACATAATCAACAATTATGTGAATTAGGGGCATTGTTAGAAGATGATATTGCGAATATTCGTTTGATTGCCATCGCAGGTCCCTCTTCTTCAGGGAAGACCACTTTTTCGAAACGATTGGAGATTGAGTTATTGACCAGAGGCATCAAACCACTCATGATTTCGATTGATAACTATTATTTTTCGAGTGATCACGTGCCTAGAGATGAGTATAATCAACCTGATTTCGAGCACATCGAAGCGCTTGATTTATCCCTCTTCCATAGCAATATCGCTGATTTAATCGCTGGAAAAGCGGTTGCTTTGCCAAGGTATTCGTTTAAAGAACAAAAACGAGTGTTCTTAGAACCTTTAGTCATTGATCAAAAAACCCCCATCATCATTGAAGGGATCCATGCTTTAAACGATCGTTTGAGTCACTTCATCCCTGCGGACCAAATCTTCAAGATTTATATCAGTCCCTTCGCTCAAATTAATATCGATTATAATAATCCGATTAATTTAACCGATCAGAGGCTATTACGACGAATTGTTCGGGATCTTCAATTTCGTGGGACTTCCGCCGAAAAGACCCTCGAAATGTGGCCTTCCGTCCGTCGAGGCGAATATAAATGGATTTACCCCTTCGTGGAACGAGCGAATTATATCTATAACTCTGAACTGACTTATGAACTGATGGTCATGAAACGCTATGCATTGGATGCCCTCTTACGGATTCCGAATGACTCCGAACATTTTATCCAAGCGAATCGCTTAATTAAGTTCTTGAAGCTATTTAAAGAAATTAACCCCTATTTGGTTCCTTGTAACTCAATTTTAAGGGAATTTATTGGCAAATCCGTCTTTGAGCACTAACTTAGTTCTCTCTTTTTTTTCTATTGATTGTCATTAGGGACTGATTTTGATATAATGACAAAAGGTGATGTTCATGGATGGAGAAGGAAAACTACCCTTTGGCTTAACGCATAGCGAAGTAGAAGAACGAGTTCAAAAAGGTCAAGTGAATGTAACCAAACATTCGAACTTGAAATCCGTACAGCGGATTATCTTTTCGAATGTTTTTACGTATTTCAATTTAATCTTAGCATTATTAGCGGTTCTATTACTATCGATTGGATCGTTTGAGAATACGGTGTTTTTACCGATTGCGACAGCCAATACCCTGATTGGGATTTTTCAAGAATTAAAAGCACGACAAACGATTAAAAAGTTATCTCTTCTCAGTCAACCTTCAGCGATTGTTCGCCGTGATGGCATCAATCAAGAAATTCCCATCGAAGAAATCGTCTTACAAGATCTTTATCATTTAGTAAGTGGAAAACAAATTGTCGCAGATTCGGTGATTCAATCAGGGGAGCTCCTTGTGAACGAAGCGAATCTGACCGGGGAAGCGGATGCCATCGTGAAAACCGTTGGTGATAAAGTGTTCTCGGGTTCTTTCGTCGTTTCTGGACTTGCTTATGCGGAAGTGGTGGCCGTTGGAAAAGATAATTATATTGAAACCTTATCTGCGAAAGTCAAGACCTTAGGTCAAACCAACTCTGATATTTTAAAATCACTCCGAAAATTACTAAAAGTCATTGGGATTTTCATTATCCCACTCGGATTATTAACGTATTACACCGTATTTAAAGATTCTCGTATGGATTATCTACTCGACTTTATTCAAGACGCTACCAGGCACCACGATGCGTTAAAACGGATGGCTGGTGCGATGATTGCGATGGTTCCATCGGGGTTATTCTTATTAACCACCTTTACGTTTGCGGCTTCCGTTATCCGCTTATCAAAGTTTCATACCTTGGTTCAAAATCTTTATAGTATCGAAACCCTCGCTCGTGTGGATATGGTCTGTTTAGATAAAACCGGAACGATTACCGATGGAACGATGAAAGTCGATACCTTTGTCTATATTCAAACCCCTAGCGATTCATCCTTTGATCCCACTAGTGAAGATGTCAAAGAAATTGTCGCTTCGATGGTGAATCGTTTAGAAGATAATAATCAAACCGCTGTTGCATTACAAGAGTATTTCCGGAAAAAGCGAATTTTAAAAGCGAAGAAGATTTTAAATTTTGATTCCAAGAATAAATATAGTGCCGTTGAATTTGAACGGGGATGTTATGCTCTTGGCGCCTCGGAAATGATTATGAAAAAAGATTATTCGCTCATCGAAAATCAAGTCGCTAAGTATGCCCAAAATGGCAAACGCGTGTTACTCCTCGCTAAAGTAGGATCGATCCAAAAGGATCACATCTCTGGCGTCATTCATCCCATTGCCTTAATTTTAATCAATGATTCCGTTCGGGAGAACGCCCCAGCGACATTGGCTTCATTTCGCGAGGCAAACGTCGCAATTAAGGTGATCAGCGGGGATAATGCACTGACCGTTTCAGACGTCGCTAGACGTGCAGGCGTGCCGAATGCTAATCGTTATTTATCCCTTGAGTCGATTTCTGATGAAGAACTCCGTTTCGTTGCTTCACAATATACCGTTTTTGGCCGGGTCAATCCCAATCAGAAGAAAATTCTCATTGAAACCTTCCAATCAAAAGGGCATAAAGTGGCCATGATTGGCGATGGGGTCAATGATATTCTAGCTTTAAAACAAAGTGATTGTTCGGTTGCTTTAGCAGGGGGTTCTGAGGCGGCTCGTAATATTTCCCATTTAGTTCTTCTCAATAATGACTTTGCGTCACTCCCTGAAGTTGTTCTTCAAGGCCGACAAATCGTGAATAACATGGAAAACGCGAGCGTTCTTTACCTCGTGAAAACTCTCTATACGGTTTTATTAACAGTCATCTTACTCCTTACAAGAAATATTTATCCGTTTGAGCCCATCCAAATGTTTGTCATTGAAACCTTTATCATTGGGATTCCTTCGTTCTTAATCGCATTAGAGCCCAATCCAAAGCGATTCCAAGGGGATTTTTTACGTAACATCTCACGCCAAGTCATTCCTGGTTCAATCTTAGTGATTGCGAATTTACTTGGAGTCTTTCTCTTTGCACGTTTCTGGGCAGATATTACCCTTTCAGAGATATCAACGGTGGGAATTATCGCCGCAACCTTCGCTTACTTACTTGTCTTAATCAATGTGTGTATGCCTTTGAACCGTCGACGCGGTTTGATCGTCTTGTTTGCGACGGTCGTCAGTTTTGGTAGTTTCCTATTCTTTGGTAGTGCCTTTTTCAAACTTTCGCCTTTATCGTTGCCTAGTTGGTTATTATTGTTACTACTGATTGAAACCACTTATATTTTGGCTTCTGCCTATAAAAAAACATTAATTAAATTTTGGGCTTAAAAATCACACGGAGTCTTCTTTTCGAGACTCCGTTTGTGTTATAATCGAACTGTAAGGAGGGAAATCATGAAGATCTTATTTATCGCTGCGGAAAGCAGTCCGTTCGTGAAAGTCGGAGGGTTAGCTGATGTCATAGGTTCACTCCCCCAAGCCTTAAAACAAGAAAAAAATGTTGATGTTCGAGTCTTATTACCCATGTATTCACAAATCCCAGAATCCCTTGTTTCAAAGAAGAAACTACTAAAAAAATTGTTTATCAAACATGATGCCAATCCCCGTGAATATGTGGGGTTATATACGTTAATGTGGGATCATGTACGCTTTTATTTCATTGATTCACCCAAATACTTTCGCCATCGCTCCTCGATCTACAATCAAGTCGATGATGCTAAACGATTCAGCTATTTTCAATTAGCGTGTTTAGAAGCGATGCCGTATTTAGATTATGCGTTTGATATCGTTCATGTCCATGATTGGCATACAGCAATGATTCCACTTTTGATGAAAACCGAATATGCTAGTTTATATCGTACAATCAAAAGTGTGATTACGATTCACAATCTCGCCTATCAAGGTATTTTTCCGATCTCGGATTATCAAATGTTTCATATGGAATTTGATTACCGATTTGAATTTGAAGGCTATTTAAACTTTCTAAAAGCTGGATTAGCAAGTTCCGATTTTGTAACAACCGTATCCCCAACCTATGCTAAAGAAATCATCACCGATTACTTTGGATATGGATTACAACGGTTATTACGACTTCGTGAATCCACCATTCAAGGAATCTTAAATGGCATTCCAAGCCAAGAGTTTGACCCTGCCATCGACAAATATCTTGTACAGCCTTATACTGTCGCAACCTGGAAAGATGGGAAGAGCGTCAATAAAATTGCCTTTTATGAAAAACTGGGTCTATCATTTGACCCTTCCACCTTGTTACTCACCATGGTAACTCGACTTGTCAGCCAAAAAGGCTTGGATTTAGTGAAACGTGTCTTCGATGAAGTCATGGCGAAAGAAAACATCAAGTTCATCATTATAGGCGATGGCGAAAAAGAATATGTTGATTATTTCCACGATTTGATGAGTCGCTATCCTGATAAAGTCTATCTCTATGCAGGTTACCACAATGAGTATGCCCATCTCGCTTATGCGGCGAGTGATTTATTCTTGATGCCATCGAAATTCGAGCCCTGTGGCTTAGGCCAATTGATTGCCTTGAAATATGGAACACTCCCATTGGTTCGTGAAACCGGCGGTTTAAAGGATACGGTGATTCCTTATAATGAGTTTGATCGAACGGGTCATGGGTTTAGTTTCACCCATTACAATGCCCATGATATGATGCATGTCTTACATTATGCTATCACTGTCTATCAAAACGATCCCTTTGCCTGGGAAATGTTAGTCGAACGGGCGATGAATTTAGATTTCTCTTGGCAACAGTCAGCAAAGCAATATGTCTCCCTTTACAAAAATTTACTGAAAAAGAAGAGGATATGAATATGGAAGTATTAGCACTCATCCTTGCGGGGGGAAGAGGATCCCGGCTGGATATTTTATCCGAAAATCGCGTCAAACCCAGTGTCCCTTTTGCGGGAAAATACCGGATCATTGATTTTACCCTCTCCAACTGTTCCAATAGTGGCATTTATCAAATTGCGATTTTAACCCAGTACCTTCCTTTTTCCTTAAACGATCATATTGGTTCAGGGAAACCCTGGGATTTAGACCGAAGGGATACGAAAGTAACCTTATTACAACCCCATAGTGATTGGTATAACGGTACAGCGGATGCGGTTCGGAAGAATATCCATTACATCGAACAAAGCAATCCCAAATACGTACTAATCTTATCAGGTGACCATATTTACAAAATGGATTACCGTAAAATGATTGCTCAGCATGAAGCCTCTCAGGCCGCACTCACGATTGCTGCGAAAGTGGTTGATTTGAGTGAAGCCCATCGTTTTGGAATTCTCGAAGCCGACGAAACCAATCGAATTCAACGGTTTGTGGAAAAACCCAAACAACCCACATCCAACTTAGCTTCGATGGGGATTTATATTTTTAATACCGATGTCTTATTAGCCCAGTTAAAACATAATACGATTCCCGATTTAGACTTTGGCTCCCATATTATCCCTAGCATGATCCATACCCATCCTGTGTATGCTTTTAAATATTATGACTACTGGAAAGACGTAGGAACCTATGATTCGTATTTACAAGCGAATTTGGAACTTATTGAAACCGTGGATAAAATACCACTAGATATGTATGATACAAAGTGGAAAATCTATACCAAATCCGAAGAACTACCAGCGGTAAAAGTAGGATCGAAAGCGATGATTAAACAAGCTTTATTATCGAATGGCTCGATTGTGGCGGGAATCGTCGAACGAAGTGTATTAAGTCCTGGAGTGATTGTCCATCCGCTCGCGAAAGTGGTGAATTCGGTACTCCTCAATAACGTCGAAGTCAAATCTGGTGCGATTGTGGAAAATTGTATCATTGATAAAGGCACAGTCATTGGCGAAAATGCCCTAGTTGGATTTGGGGATAACGATACTCCCAATCAAGAACATCCCGATTTCCTTGCAAGTGGTATTAGTGTCCTAGGCAAACATATCCATGTTCCAAGAGGAATGGTGATTGGCAGAAATTGCCGTATTTTTACCACAGCAAAATTAGACCAGTGTGAAAATAACCGCGTTCCATCCGGTTCAACGATTCGCTAAGAGGCGCCAAGCGCCTCTTTTTTTTATAAAAAAAACACCTCGAAAGGTGTGATAGACAGAGTGGTGCTCCTACCAAGAATCGAACTTGAATTTCAGCATTACCATTGCTGTGTTCTGCCATTAAACTATAGGAGCGTTAGCATGCTATATTATATCGAAACTCGTTTTGAAAAGCAAGAATTTTTTATTAGAAAGGAATTCATAAGTATTTACCTTCAATATCAACTCCATTACCTTTGATTATTTTTAATTATTTTTTATTATTTACCTATTGAAATCTGAAACAAACAGGTGTATAATGAATTTAAGGAGGGATTTCAATGATCGAAATTCGGAATGTTAAAAAAAGTTATGATGGAAAAAAATGGGCGTTAGATGATGTTTCACTCACTGTTGAAAAAGGGGATTTGTTTGGTTTTATTGGCCATAACGGTGCCGGAAAAACAACTCTTTTACGATCGATTGCCGGGATTATTCCATTTGATTGTGGCGATATTTTTGTCATGGGGCACTCGATTCTATCCGAGCCGCTTTTAGTAAAGAAAGAACTTGCTTATATCCCGGATAATCCAGATATTTACGAATCCATTAAGGCAAGTCAATATCTTGATTTTATCGCAGACGTCTTTTCTGTGTCTTTAGAACGTCGAGTTCAACTGATTCATGAATATGCGACCATGTTTGAATTACTTGACGTCTTAGATCAACCCATAAGTACCTTTTCTCATGGGATGAAACAAAAATTGGTCCTCATTAGTGCACTGATTCATGAACCCAAAGTGATGTTACTCGATGAACCTTTTGTTGGATTGGATCCCAAAGCTGCGTATTTACTGAAAGAAACCTTAAAAGCGATGTGTGCCAAAGGAATGTCGATTTTCTTTTCTACTCACGTCTTAGAAGTCGCGGAAAAACTATGTAATAAGGTAGCGATTATTAAACAAGGAAAGATTGTCGTCCAAGGCGAAACCAACCGTGTTATTAAAGATCAATCTTTAGAAAGTCTATTCTTGGAGTTGGTGAATGAATGAAAACGTTCAAACCTCTCTTCTCGTTGATGTTTTCTGAGTATTACTCCCTTCGTCGATTTCTTGGTAGTAATACAACATCAAAGAAGAAGACGATTGCTTTACTCCTCGTCATAATCTATGCGTTAGGATCTGTGTTATTTAGCATTGGGTATTTGTTTTTTACCTTAGGTGAAATTTTACAAAGCGCTAATCAAATTCAACTGTTAATCGGGTTTATCTTTGGTTATTTGACCTTATTCACGGTGATGTATGTCATTCTGCGTGCAGATGGATATTTATTTCATTTTCGTGATTATGAACTCATCGCCCCGCTCCCGATTAAACCGATAGTCATCATGATTGTGCGGATGCTATTGCTACTCATCATGCTATGGTTGATGCTATTGATCATTACATTACCGATTGCTTTTGTCTATTTTTGGTTCCAAGGAGTCACATTCGCAGGCATCACTACGTATCTTGTGGGGATTCTTTTTATCCCAATGATTCCAACCGTGTTGTTTAGTTTCGTGTCAGTCCTATTAAAGAAATTGACTTCATTTCTTCCGCACTCTAAAATCTGGACCACCTTGTTTCTCCTTGTCCTCACAGTTGGATTGATGATTTTCATGTTTTCATTCTCTTTACAAGTAGAAACCGAGAACCCCTTATTAGGTCAAGTAGGGTTTATCGGTTGGTTGATTCAATATTACCCCGTTGCCCAATGGTTTACGAACGCCTTTCACTCTGCCCAGTGGCTTGGCTTACTTGGAATGGTGTTCGTCAATGGGGGCGTCATGGTCCTGTTTGTTCTCTCTATTTCTAAAGTGATGGTCGTGCTCAATTCGAAAAGTCAAAACAAACGCAATATAGCCAAAAAAGAAGCCCAATTTGCTTCCTCTACTTTGTTTCGCAGTCTCTTAACAAAAGAAGTGAGACGGTTTCTCAATATTCCGATTTATGCAATGAACTCAGGGATTGGAGTAGTCTTACTTTTACTAGCTGCTGGTGCTTCTGTCGTTTTCAAAGCAGATATTCTCACCTATTTACAACTCGATGAATTCGCAGCTTTACCGATGGAATTCGTGGTGATGGGATTAACAGCGTTTTGTCTTGGAATGGTCTACACCAGCGCGGTTTCATTATCGCTCGAAGGAAAACAACTTTGGATTGTAAAAAGTCTTCCGATTCCTCCGCTTGAACTGATGAAAGCGAAAATCCTTTTCAATATCCTATTACAACTCCCTGTCGGCCTCGTTGCCATCGGATTATTTTCCTTCGCTTTTGAGTTTTCCTTTGATATCATGGTTGCTTTATTCTTTTTCACTCTTATTTTTAGTCTCTTCACCTCCCTTTTATATGCTCTTGTCAATCTCTATTTACCAAAATTTAACTTCATCAATGAAACTGAAGTCGTGAAACAAAGTACAGCGGCGATGGTTGCGGTTTTTGGAACCATGGCCGTGATTGTACTGCTAATCTTCACAATGATTGGTTTGGTTCGTGTCTTCTCTATCAGTCAAAGTATTATCGTGATTTCGACTGTGATGATGTTGCTTGTGATTCTTTCCTGGATCATCGTCAAGCGCGTCACAGAAAGGGTTTTCATGAAAATGACGCCGTAAAAGGCGTCTTTTTTTCATAATTAGTGGCTCAAATAGTTTGTATTACTGAAACATTTTTGGTATAATTTAGGATGTGTGTAAATCATTATAAAAGAAAGGATTATGCCATGAAAAAGTTCGTTTATTTATTCAAAGAAGGCGACGTTTCGATGAAAAATATCCTTGGTGGTAAGGGAGCTAATCTCGCAGACATGACCAAATTGGGAATGCCTGTACCACAAGGATTTATCGTTTCAACCGATGCCTGCAACCAGTATTACAAAGATGGGAAGAAAATCTCTCAAGACATCATTGATCAAATCTTTACTGCTCTCAATCAAGTTGAATTAGAAGCTGGGAAAAAATTTGGAGATAACCAAAACCCCTTCTTAGTATCCGTTCGTTCTGGAGCTCGTGTCTCGATGCCTGGGATGATGGATACCATCCTCAATCTCGGATTGAATGATGTGGCTGTCGAAGGATTAGCAAAATTAACTAACAATCCTCGGTTTGCTTATGACTCCTATCGTCGGTTCATCCAAATGTTTGCGGATGTGGTCATGGAAATTGACAAAATCAATTTCGAACACATTTTAGAACATCGCAAAGAAGAAAAAGGCGTTCACCTCGATACCGAACTCGATGCCGAAGATTTAAAACTCATCGTTCAAAAATTCCTTGTTCGTTATCAAGAATTAAAGGGAGAACCTTTCCCACAAGATCCCAAAGTTCAATTAATTGAAGCCATCCAAGCTGTATTCCGTTCTTGGGATAACCCCCGCGCGAATACCTATCGTCGTTTAAACAATATCCCTTATGAATGGGGTACTGCAGTCAATGTGCAATCCATGGTCTTCGGAAACATGGGTGAAGATAGTGGAACAGGGGTTGCTTTCTCGAGAAATCCATCAACAGGTGAAAACGAACTCTATGGAGAATATTTATTTAATGCCCAAGGGGAAGACGTTGTTGCTGGAATCCGGACACCGAAACCCATTAGCGAATTAAAAGAAGATAATGAAGCCCTCTACAATGAATTCTTCAATATCTCCAAAAAGTTAGAAGAACATTACCGTGATATGCAAGATATGGAATTTACCATTGAACGGGGTAAACTCTATATGTTACAAACTCGGAATGGAAAACGGACAGCACAAGCAGCGTTAAAAATCGCGATTGATTTAGTAAAAGAAGGCTTATTAACCGAACAAGAAGCTCTTCTAAAAGTGGAACCGAAACAGTTAGATTCTTTACTGCATCCTCAATTCGATCAAGCAGAATTGAAAAAAGCTCCGGTTTTAACAACAGGACTTAACGCTTCTCCTGGAGCGGCTACAGGTCGGGTTGTCTTCACCGCTGAACGTGCAGCTGAAATGAAAAAAGCCGATGGCAAACCTGTCATCTTAGTACGTACTGAAACCAGCCCGGAAGATATCGAAGGCATGGTTGTCGCTGCTGGTATTTTAACAGCACGCGGCGGTATGACCTCTCATGCGGCTGTTGTTGCACGGGGAATGGGCCGTTGCTGCGTAGCGGGAGCTGGCGAAATCAAAGTTAATGAAGAAGGTAAATATTTCACTGTCAATGGTAAGAAATTCGTGGAAGGCGACTATATTTCATTGGATGGATCCACTGGTAAAGTGTATGGAGCGAAAGTCCAAACGGTTGACGCAACCGTATCGGGTGACTTTGCTGTCTTAATGAGTTGGGCTGATAAATACCGCGCATTAAAAGTCCGTACCAATGCTGATAATCCACGCGATGCGAAAGTTGCTTACACCTTTGGTGCTGAAGGAATCGGTCTTTGCCGGACCGAACATATGTTCTTCGAAGGCGATCGAATCAAAGCAATGCGGGAAATGATCGTAGCGAAGACCTTACAAGAACGGGAACGTGCTCTTGCTAAATTATTGCCCATGCAACGTCAAGACTTCATCGGTCTTTTCGAAGAAATGCATGGATTCCCTGTAACCATCCGTTACTTAGATCCACCACTACATGAATTCTTACCAACCACAGAAGAAGATA